>CAZGNH010000402.1:0-10038 GCA_964527025.1 uncultured Chthoniobacterales bacterium
ACGCCCATGTTCCAAATTTTACCGGGGGGACGGTTGGGGTTCCATTCGGGATTCGGGCGCATGCGCTGGGCCCCGGACTCGGTGAGGTGGGCCTCGTGCTTGGCGGCCAATTCCTTGGTTTTATCCGGCAGTTCCGCGGCAAGGTCATGGGCTTCGCCCGGGTCTTTCCTGAGGTCGTAGAGTTCGATGGATTCCGGGTCCAGGTTATGAATGAATTTCCAGTCGCCATCGCGCATGGCGGACTGGGCGCCTGTGGTTCGGTAATGGGGCACATGCCAGTGGACGGCGCGGGCGGGGTCCGGACGTTCGCCGCGCAGCCACGGAACCAGACTCACCCCGTCAAGATGCGCATCCGGTTGTGGAGGAAGACCGGCGACCTCGAGAAACGTGGGGAAGAAGTCGGTGCTGATCGTCACGGCGTCGCTCACGAAACCGGGCTTGATCTGACCGGGCCAGCGCACGATGAGGGGCACGCGGGTGCCGCCCTCGTAGAGGGTGGCTTTACCATCGCGAAAGGGGAAGTTGCTGGTTTCCCCGCTGAAGCCGCCGTTGTCGGAGGTGAAGATGACGACGGTGTTGTCGGCGAGGTCGAGTTCGTCCAACTTGTCGAGCAGTCGCTTCATGGCATCGTCGAGGTGCGACATCATGCCGGCGTATTTTTTATTCTTGTGCCGCTCGCCGGCCGGTATGTCGTCATAAAGTGCCTCGAATTCCGGTGGGACGGCCAGGGGGATGTGCGGCGTGTGGTGGTGCAGGGCCAGCATGAACGGCTGGTCGCGATGGCGTTCGATAAAAGCAAGCGCTTCCCCGGTGAGGACTTCGACACCTTTGTCGACCTCATTGATCTTTTTGTAATCGGTGTCGAAGGCCTCTTCGAATCCGTAGTCCCTGTGCCTGCCGCCGGAAAAGAACTCGTATTCGTTGCCCAAGTGCCATTTGCCGATGAGTGCCGTGCGATAACCTGCCTCGCGCAGGGCCTTGGCGTAGGTAGCATGGGAGGCGGGCAGTTCTTTCAGGTGGTTGGGCGGGATCAGGCGCGGGTTGTCGGGCAGCCGGTCCCACGGCAAGGCATCGGTCAGGTGCACGCGGTGGGGATACCGACCGGTGAGGGTGGCGGCCCGGGTCGGCGAACAAACCGGCGAGGCCGAGTAGGCGTTGGTGAACCGCATCCCTTCGGCCGCAAACCGGTCCAGGCGCGGCGTGAGGTGGTAGTCGCTGCCGTAAACGCCAAGGTCGGTGATGCCAAGGTCGTCGGTCATGATGAAGACGATATTGGGCGGACGATCGACAGGCGCACCGAAAGCGGGTGAAAGCAATACTCCCGTGAGAGCCAGACAGGTGGAAAGTTTTTTTCCAATCATAATAATGGGTCTTTGTGTTTATCCTTCTCTCAACCAGCGCTCGTTCCAACGGCTCAAGACCAGCGGATCTTTCAGGCCGGTGAAAACCTCGTGAACTTTTTGCCGGTAGCGACGGCACAGGGCATCGTGGCGTTCGTCCGCCGCAAGATTGACCAACTCGTGCGGATCATTTTCGAGGTCGTAGCACTCGTCGATATCGGTCGCGTTCCATACATATTTGTATTGCCGGTCCCGGACCATGCGCTGGCAGTAGAGACCGAACTGCTGCCCGTTGTAGGAACTGAAGGCGAGCGGGCGCGGGTCGGAGACGGTGCGCCCTTCGAGTTGTGGCAGGAAGCTGCGGCCCTGGTAGGTTTCCGGAACGGGCAGGCCAATCAGCTCGAGCAAAGTCACCGGCAGGTCGAGGAAATGGCTCACGAAGTCGTGGCAGACGCCCCCGGCGGGGATGACGCCCGGCCAGGAACAGATGAGCGGCACATGCACCTCCTCCTCATACATGACGTAGTGCTTGTCCATCATGCGGTGGCTGCCGGCCGCGTCGCCGTGGTCGGTGGTGAAAATGATGAGCGTGTTGTCAAGCGCGTTTGCGGAGCGCACGGTCTCGATGACACGTCCGATCGCGTCGTCGAGCTGGGCAATCATCCCGTAGTAGCCGGAGAGGTAAACCGACCATTCATACCACGTCCACGCCTCGATGCGCCAGTTGCGGAGCTGCTGTTGCTGGATGAACGGTTTTCCGGCGAATGTCTCCGCGAAATTTTTCCATGGCGGGATGGATTCCGGCGGAACCATCGAAGCGAACGGTTCACACGGTATGCACGGGAGGTGCGGTTCATTGAAATCGAGCCGGACATGCCACGGGGCGTCTCCCGCGCTATATTCCCGGATAATCCCGCTGCAGGCGTCCGCCATCACATGCGTGTCGCTGGCCTCGAGGTCGAGCTTCGAAACCGCGCCGACGGGAAATTCCGGCCAGGGATCATCGGACAGCGTGAACTTGCGGGTCCAGTTTTCCGGATCGTAGGAAACGGTCGTCGGTTCGATATACGTCTCGTAGCCGAATGCGGTGGGGTCGCATGCGGGATGCACATGCCATTTGCCGAGGTAAGCGGTGCGGTAGCCGGCATCGCGAAGCTGCTGCACCCACACCGCGCAGTCCGTCGGTGCGGGCGCCTGGACGGGCAGTCCGCCGCCGCGATCGAAGTTCCAGATCCCGCCGTGTTGTTCCGGCATCACGCCGGTGAGCAGCGTCTGCCGCGCCGGCGCACAGACGGGAAACGGCGTGAATGCTGAATCAAATTGCAGGCCGGATTGCGCCAGCGCGTCGATGTGCGGCGTCCGGACCAGCGGGTTTCCCGTGCATCCGAGGCAGTCGTAGCGCAGCTGGTCGAGGTTGATGATGAGGATGTTGGGGCGGCGGGTCATGATTCGATGGCGGGTGGTTCCTTGAGTCCGACAGGAATGAACTGGTAGTCGTCGGACCATTCTTCGCCTTCGCTGCGGAAGTGAGCGGGGCCGATGGCGGGTTGTTCGACCGGGATGAGGTGCAGCGGCCCGAAGGTGTTTCGGCGGGTCAGAATCCATTCGACCTCGACGAATCCATGCGGGTCCGAGAGCCCGTCGAGGTCGCACTCGAATGGGGCCCACGGAAGGATGCGGGATTGACCGGAAGCAGGGTTGCGCACGACGAGCGTGGCCGCACCCACTGGCGAAAGTGCGAGCCGGTTCGCCTCCCCCACGGGCATTTGCAGACAGATGCGTCCCGAATAAAAGGGCAGACCGCACTGCGTCCAGTCCCCAACGCCGAGTCGTGCCGGAAGTTCCGTGAGCCTCACGCGCGAACCGGATCCTGTGCGTACGCCGAATGCACCCAACAAATAGACTGCTTCAAGGTCCACCCCCTCACGGTAGCGGCACTCGAGTTCGAGCGTGTTGGCCCCGGCTTGCAGGGCATCCGGTGGCAGGGTCACGGTGCGCAGGCACGGATCGATGAACCACGTGTCTTCCGACGGTGCCGGGATTTTCCGGCTGTTGAGGGTGATGGAAAACTCCTTGGGTTGCTCGATGGCCAGTTGCACGGGCGACTCCGGCAGATGTTCCACCTCGAAGCGGAAGCGCAAAGCCAGCGGGGTTCCTTCCTTGGTCGCGGATGCCTCCCGAGCCCATGGTTGAACCATCTGCCCGCCGCGCAGCGGAATGCCCAAGCGTTCGCTCAAGGCTTTTTCCACGCGCAGGATTTCGCGCGCCGGTTCCCACGGTCCGTCCGCGACCGAAAATTCCGCCGTGTCGAGCACGGCAAGGTTCGGTTCGTCGAGAGAGAATACGAAATCCCCATCCAACGTTTTCCGGTGGGTCGATATGGCCGCCGGAGCGGGTTCGGCTTCGGGCATTTCGACTCCACAAAGAAAGACGCGTTCCTGCAGGGGGCGGAACGAGGTCTCCCAGCGCACAACGCGGCCGTCTTCTTCCTGGTTGATCTCAACCACTGTCGCTTGTCCTGTCAGCGCGTCCAACTCGGTCACCGGTCCGGCGTGACGACAGCGCAGGGTTAAGTTGTCATAGTGGCGTGTTTCCGAGGGATTGAGCAGCACCACGGTGCACGCGCCTCCCTCAGTCCGAACCTGGCAGAAGAGCCCCTCACCTTCCTCGCCGAGCGTGAGTTGGCGAGCTGCCGGGCTGTGCTCTCGCACCATCGCGGCCAGCACCGGACCATCGACCGGCACGCATGGGCCGTCAGCGGCAAACCTTGCGGGTTCCGTCGAGGGCAGGGCATCCAAGTGAGACGGTGGTGTTCCCGCGAAAATGACCTTTCCACCCGCATCCCGGAAGTTCCGGAGCAGCCGCAGGGTTGTGCCTCGGAGCGTTTCCATTCCCGCCACCACCACCACTCCGTAGCGCATCGCGCGAAGCTGCAGGGTTGCATCCGCCGCATCGACCGAGCCGTGTTCCGCAAGATGACCCTCATCACCGTAGTCGAAGTCAATCTGTGCACCGGCAAGTGCCGCGAACACTTCTGCGTAAGTTTCCTCGATCGCCTCGACATCCGGGTCGGTCGTTTGCAGCCACTTCGCCCAATTGACATGGATCTGCGCCCACGTGCTTTCCACCGGATTGATGACCAGCACATCGCAAACCGGGCGCCCGGCTTTGAGCATGACGTGCAGGCGGCTGAAGTAGGTCTCAACCGCCGCATATTCCAGATACCATGCGGATTGAAAAGAAATGCTGGCGGGGAAATCGCGCTTGGCCTCGCCGGCCATCGAATACCAACTCAAGTGGTGACAGCGCACATTGATGCCGAAAAGCGCCTGCCAGTCGCCGATACGTTTGTGATCCATGAAATCGGTCTGCCATCCGGTGCAGCCATACAACTCCGAGAGCATCCACGGACGTTCGAACTGGCGTGCGACCGAGGAGAGTTGCTTGACCACCCAGTGACACTCGTTGCGCGAGCCGAGGATGTCGATGCCGGGGTAATCGAGATACGGGTAGTAGCGCATCATGGAACCGCAGGGCACGGCCTGCGCGGCGAGGCTGTTTTCGTGCAGCACATGGCCGGTCAGCAAAAGCCCGAGATCGCCGCACCGCTCGTGCATCGGCTGCGCCCAATTCTGGAGAAAAAGCCGCTGGCAGATTTCCATATAGGCCCACTTGACCGGAGACAGGCGTTGTCCCTCCGGACGCAGGAACAATTCCGGCAACCGGTCGACAAGGTCGTAGCCGAATGCTGCAATGAATGCCTCCGGGAGCCCGTGCGTCCATGGCGTGGCCCAGCCGGGATCCGGAACCCCCGGCTGACCGTGGCTTGAGCAGAAGACAAACCCGCGGTGCGGCTCGTCGGTGAAAATCCCGCGAATGCCCGTGCCCAAACGGTCGCCGCAGGCATCCCGGTAGGCGTCGTGGGTGACTCGCAGAAAGTTGTCCGTGGCCGCGCGGTCCATCGTGTCGAGGTAGGCGGTGTCGTTGTAAAATGAATGCTCTCCCATATATTCCCATGAGAAAACAAGGAGCTGCTGGCCGTCCGCCGCGCGGGCGCCGTGTTCGACGCGGCGGCAGGGCCCGAGGTCGAGCCCTCTCACCCTGGCACTGAAAGCTGCGACAAAGTGCTCTGCGGCCGGCCACTCGTCCGTCCCGCCACTCTCTTGCACGGTCAGCCGCAGGTATTTCATGCGGTGACGAAGTTCCTTCGTGGCAAGCCCGCCCGCCGAGCCGCTCGGCCAGCGGTCTTCATCATAGAGCCACGATTCGAGACCCAGCGCCTGCCCGGCATCCGTGCACGCATTGATGCAGTCAAACCACTCGCGTCCGAGGTAGCGTGTCTGCAATCCGGTCCGCGAGTGCATGAAATACCCGCCCATCCCCATCTCCTTGAAGATGCCGATCTGCCGGATCAGTTCATCAATTTCCAGTTGCCCGTTCCAACTCCAAAACGGCTTGCCCCGATAGGCTGCGGATGGATTCTGCCAATCAGCCCAAGGAAACGGGCAGAGGGACTCCTGAGGCTTCATGGGATCGTGCGGATGCCGGGTGAATTGTTCTGCGGAGTGTGGGGCCTGGATAGTTGCATTCCGGTTAATTTCATAACACCGGAACAGAATTCAAACACGGACATTTGCGCCAAATGCCGTGACAATCCTGCCAAACACAACGAGGCCTATGATCCCGGGTCTGAAAATCTGAAAGCTTCATCTGTGGTGCGAGCGCTAAATCTGAAAAATTTGCGATTCAGCATCGCGATCCAGCCGACCAAATCATCGTGGCCACCGCCCGGATTCACGGATTTATTCTCATCACCCGGGATGAAAAATTGTTGAATTACGCCGGTGTGGAAACACTCTGGTAGGGCCGGACTCGCGGAATCCGGCAATGCGTGTGGGCAGCCATTGCGGCTTTTTCAACTGCGGGATGAGCCGGCGATATGTTTCCAGTCCGAGGCATCGAAGGGCGGGAGTTCCGGGCAAAGGACCGGGTTGGCGGCAGAAGCGGAGGGAGCGGCGTTGGATGCTTCTTTGCGCGTCATGGGGTTGGCGGTTGCCGGGTGCGCATAAATAGGAGCGGATCTCAAAGCAGCAGTTCAATCATCTGGTGGCAGGAGAACGCGGGCAGACGCAGGATGGAGTGGGTGGCGGACTGCTCCACCGGGAGTTCCGTCCCCTGCGGCACGAGACGGGCGCGGCGGAACGGGGTCGCAAGCGTGACCTCAATGTCGTGCAAGGCCGGAAGGTCTTCGATCACCTCGACGTTCTTGCCGCCGGAAGTGGTGCCGCCCGAGAGTTCCATCACGCCGCCCCGGCTCACGGTCGGAGCGTAGAGCAGGTGGAGAACATGACGGTCCTCCCCCGGTTGGGCGGTGAGGGTGATGCGTGCGGTGGACGGCAGGTTTGTCCTTACGCCAAGGGTTTCTCCGAGGAACGCGCGGATCGCGCGCACAACGAACTCGCGATAAGCCACCGCCCCATAGCTGCGGTAGTGGCGGAAGACCGGGTGGGCGAAGTAGAGAATGCGGCCATGGCACACCCCGCAATCGAAGCCGGACGGCTCCTCCTGGTTCGGCGTGTGTTGGTGGCTGCAGAAGCGGTCCCATGTCCGGTTGAAGTAAGGGTCAAAAATCTGCCCGAGCGATTCGCCGTTCGTCACGCGGATGCGCTGCGAGCGTTCATACATAATTTCCGGCATGGCGACGAACGGGGCACGCAGGCCCGGCACGGGCAGCAGGTAATCATGGCCCCGGTTCGGTTCGCCAGCCGGGGGGGCATACGGGCTCGGGCCGCTGTATTCGGCGCCGAGGTCGAACGCGAATTCCGCGCGATCCTTCCAGAGGCCGCTTTCGCCCGAGAGGATGAGCTTGCCGCCCTGCGCGAGATAGCCGTCGAGCTTCGCCTTCAAGTCCGCGTCGATCCGGATGTCGTCGGGCAGGACGAGCGCCTTGAATCGGGCGAAGTCCATCGTCCGGTCGATCAGGCCGAAGAGAAAATGGCTCTCGAGCAACACACGGCACGCCCCCTCGTCCGATGGTGCGTCGCGGTGGGTGTGGTTTTCCGCCTCGCTGGAGAGAATGCCGAGGTCAAACACCTGCTCCGCCCCGCGGCACCACGGCTCCTTGCTCTCCACCTCGCGGTAAGCCCCGCCGATGATCTCGTAAGTGGACGGATCGAGCGCTCCGCCCGGATGAAGCTGGTCGCCGACACTGCACTTTGCCCCGAACGCGAGCATCGCGCCGCACTCGTAACGGAGCGCATTCGGGTGTTTGTAACCGCCGAATTCCCCCCATGTCGTGTGAAACTTGCCGGTCATGCCAAGGAAATCCAGCGGCAGGTTGCAGGTATACTTGGCCGACATCGGGAAGTGGTCGTATCCCCAGCCGCCGGTCGGCAGCGACTCGAGTTCGAGATGGCTGAAATACGGAAAAATGTCGTGCCTCCCGCGCGGGATGTGGCCCGCGTTGTGGAAAACCGGCATGTCCGGCCTCAGTGATTTGGCCGCCCCGGTGGTGTGCTGGTAGTATTTCTCCAGCGCCATCCGGGAGGACTCCCTGCGGTCCTCCTCCTTCTCTGGATCAAGCCCGTTGGCCTGCATGAAATCGAGGCTCCATCGTCCGCACGACTGGTCCTGCATGATGATGTCGAGGAAGATCCCGTCGCAATCCGGGTACAGGCGCACCGCCTCGCGGATCTGCTCGCAGAGGTAATCGAGATACGGGCTGTGGAAGTCCATCATGTGAAACCCGGGCTGGAGAACCCGCTGCGCCCAGCCGGTGTAGGTTCCGTCCTTGTTGACCTCCCGCCACTCGGGATGGGCGTGGGAGGCCAGGTTGTCCACGCCGGCCGAGAGATAAACCGGAGCGTTGATCCCGGCCTCCTTGGTTGCCTCGTATTGCGCCCGGAGCAGGTCGAATCCGAGGTGCGGGTGGATCTTGCCCACCGCGGTCGGATGGTAGCTCCAGCCATGGTGGCATTTCGAGAAAAGGGTAATCGAATCGACTGCCGCGGCCTTCAGGGTTTCCTGCCAGCGCTTCTTGTCGAATTTCTCCCCGATGCCGGGGATGTTCGGGGAAGTGTGAAAATCAAGGTGGATTTGGCGGAAGCGGAGCGCGTGTGGCATGGGTCGTTGTTGGGCTTGGTGTCTCGTATAAAAGAAACGGCGCGGGGCATCTTGGATGCTGACGACCAACGGTGAGGAGGGCAAGCCACGAACGGACGCGAAACATCAATTCTCTCCGTGCTCAGAATCAGAGTTTGAAGATGGCATCCATGTCGAGGTGGAAGATGACCCGTGGCATACCCTTGGAAGATGACAGCTTGCGGGAGGTGCAACAAGTCGGGCGACCCGGCACGGCTTGAAGCGCCATGCGTTGCGCCAAAATGCCGGGCAGGGAAACACACGGCTTGACGGGGGGCTTGCGGGGTGGTTTTGCTTTGGGAAGCGTCGCTCCGGGCTGCGCCGTGCGGCACCGGAGTTGCGGCGCGACAAAACCCATGAAAACTCCGACCCCGTCCCGTCCGAATGTCATCCTTGTTCTTGCCGATCAGCACCATGCCGGAATGATGGGGTGTGCCGGGCACGGGCAGGCGATCACGCCGCATTTTGACGCCTTCGCTGCCGGGGGCATGCTTTTTTCGCAGGCCCACTGCCAGAATCCGATCTGCACGCCGAGCAGGGTTTGTTTTTTATCCGGCCAGTATGCGCACAACCACGGGTATTACGGATTGTCCGGTCCCGCGCCGCACGGCCTCGAGAACTTCCTCGGCCACTTCCGGGCCAACGGCTACCGCACGGCCGCCTTTGGCAAGCTCCACCTGCCCGAGAGCCCGCGCAATTGGATTGCCGGCGATGTGGATGAATTCGGCGACGCCTACGAGGACATTGACGGGGATTTTGGCGCTTCGGAGTTTTTGAAGGGGCTCGAGGCCGACGGGTTGCGCGACTTCGAGGACAGTTGGCACAACGAGAAGTGCTACGGGGAGCCGACGGTTCCGTTGGATGCGTGTCCGTCGCGGCTGCCGTATGAGCGGACGCTCGAGCGGTGGTGTGTTGACAAGGCGATCCGGTTCGCCGGGGCCGACCGCACCAAGCCGTTTTGCGTCGAGATCGCCTTCCAGAAGCCCCACCACCCGCTCCTGCCGCAGAAGGAATTCTGGGACATGTATCCCGCCGATCTGGCCCTGCCGGAGTCTTTCACGCGCGAGCCGTCCGGGCGCCCGCCGCATTTTGAGGATGCTTGGCGGCATTTCCGTGGGTTCCGGTGGGAGTTCGGGGCGGAGGGGGACGGGTTTGAGGATGGCGCGCGCCGCTCGTGGCGTGGGACGCTGGCCTGCGTGAGTCAGATCGACGATGTGTTCGGGCGGTTGATGGCATGGCTTGAAGCAAGCGGTTTGGCGGACAACACAATTGTCATCTACAGCAGCGACCACGGGTGCTACCACACCCTCAAGGGTCTTCCCGAGAAGGCCCCCGGGATTTGTTCCGAGGACGTCTGCCGGATCCCGATGATCTGGCGCGTGCCGGGGGTGACGCGTGCCGGGGCCTCCTCGGACCAGCTTGTCGAGAGTGTCGATGTGGCTCCGACCCTTGCGGCGCTCTGCGGGTTGCCACCGATGGAATCCGTGGACGGCAGCGACATTTCGGAGCTTCTGTCCGGCGTCGACAAACCCGTGCGCGATGCGTCGGTCACCGAAAA
>CAZGNH010000403.1:0-2557 GCA_964527025.1 uncultured Chthoniobacterales bacterium
CGCGCAAGGCATGGTCGCTGGGCATCCCCGGTTGTTTAGTCGGACCCACGGAGGCCGTCCGGAAAGTCATCCATGTGACGAAACTCGAGCGCATCCTGCCACTGGCCGGTTCCCTCGAGGAAGGCGCGCGGATTTTGCAGGCCGAGGCGGCCCGCGCCGCGCCCGCCTCGCTGGTCGGTGATGTGATCAAGATGGTCATGCCGGGCAGGGTGACCGCGCAGAACGTCGGGGAATTGGCCGGGGAGTTTGCCAGGGCGCTCGAATCCCGTGGAGGGCCCTGCCGTGCGATCTTCGACTTTTCGGAGACCGGGTTCATTGACAGTTCCGGCCTTGGATTTTTGTTGGGGGCGCACCGGCGGGTCGGGGGCCGCCTCGAACTGCAAAACCTCGGGGAAAATATCCTCAACGTGATGCGCATTGCCAAGCTCGAGAGGATTTTGATTCCGGCGCCATGAACGTCGGGCTTTCGGTTTCCGTCATCCAACGCGGCAGGTCGGGGGTTGCCACCTACGTTGCGGGTTTGCTGCGGGGTCTGGAATCCGCGCGGTGGCCGGTGGAGGTGACCCTTTTCGGACTCGATGACGATCGCGGGTGGTTTGCGCCATGGATCGGGCCGTGTCGCTGGGTGGGAGTTCCGGAGGCTTTCCGGCCTGCCGTGCGCAATGTGTTCTGGCACCAGACCGTCCTGCCCGGTTTGCTCAAGCGCCACCGGTGCGACATCCTTCATGTTCCCAGCTACCGCCGCCTTGTCGCACGGCCGGGCATCCCCGAGGTGGCAACCATCCACGACTGCGCCCCGTTCCGTCTTGCGGGAAAATACGACACGGTCCGCATGCTCTACGGACGCCACATCGTGACCCGTCTGGCCCGCCGCGCCGCGGAAATCATCGCGGTGAGTGAAACGACGGCCGCCGATATCAGGCGGTTTTTCCGCCTGCCGCGCGAGAACCTCACCGTGGTGCACAATGGCATCGACCACGGGCGCTTCCACCCCATGGATGCCGCGGCCATTGCACGCGCGTTGCCGGTGACGCGGGAGTGGAAACATGGCTGGTGGATCTATGTGGCCCGGCTCGAACATCCCGGAAAAAACCACCTGCGTCTGATCGAGGCCTTCGAGATCTTGTGCACGGGAAACCCGGATGCGGGCGGCCGCCTTGTGCTTGCCGGAGCCGATTGGCATGGAGCGTCCGAGATCCATGCGGCCGTTGCCCGGTCGCCGGTGCGCGACCGGATCCATCTTGCCGGATTTGTGGACGACGCCGACATCCCCGCATGGTATGCGGGGGCCGTCGGTTTGGTGTTTCCTTCCCTGTTTGAGGGATTCGGCCTGCCTTTGGTCGAGGCGATGGCCTGCGGGTGCCCGGTGGTGTGTTCGGGGCGTGGAGCGATGGCCGAGGTGGCGGGCGGGGCGGCGTTGCTTTTCAATCCGGAAGATCCGCGCGAGATTGCCGGCGCGATGGAGCGCGCGGCGGGTCCGGAGCGCGAGCGGTTGGTTGCGGACGGGCTGCAGCGGGCCGGTGCGTTCCAATGGGAGCGGTGCGCGCGGGAGACCCTCGCGGTTTACCGGAGGGCCTGCGGCGGGTTTGCATCGCCGGAGGCCGCCACATAGGATCGTGACCATGGACGCGCACCTTGCCCACTTCGGCCTCTCCGAACGCCCGTTCGAAATTGTGACCGATCCCCGGTTTTTCTACGCCAGCCGCGAACACAACGAAGCCCTTGCAAGACTCACCTACCTCGTTGACCAGCAATCGATGTATTTCGGCATGCTCACAGGGGAAATCGGCAGCGGGAAATCCATCACCCGCAAGGTCTTCAGCGCCGAAATCGACTGGCAGAGGCACTACGTGTTCGAGTTTGAAAATTCGGGATTCACGTTTGCCGAATTGATCGCGCGCCTGCTGGTCCGGTCGGGCTTCAGCCCCGCAGATGCCGACCCCTCGGCGGGCCTCGCGCGCCTCTTCGACATGGTCGCCAACCTCGCCACCGAACTCCAACGCGTCCAGCACCGGCAGCTCGTGCTCCTCTTCGACGAAGCCCAGGATCTCGACGACGAAAACCTTCTCCACCTCAAACGCCTCTCGAATCTCAACGGGGAAATCGAAGGCCGCATCTCGATCGTCCTGATCGGCCAGCCCGAGCTGCGTCCGCGCGTTGCGGCCCTGCCCGCCCTCGACCAACGCATCAGCCTCCGCTTCCACCTCCCAAACCTTCCGCCGGACGAAGTCCCCTCCTACCTTGCATCGAGACTGCGGGTTGCCGGACATCCCGACGGACGCCTCTTTGACGAGGAGGCCGCCGCCGAGCTCCATCGCGCCAGTCGCGGCGTCCCGCGTGAAATCAACCGCCTTGCCAAATTGTCCATCGAGGCCGCTGCCGCGGAGCGGCGTCCGCGACTTGATGCGGGGATTGTCCGGATGGTTGTCTCCGACCTGCGCCGCCACCAGTCCGCGCCACCCGCCCTTGCCCTGCGCCCATGAGCACTCCCCCGCGCCTGCGCGTCAGCGAATGGAGCGGATCCCCGCCGCCCCACCGCCCCGCTCCCGCCGGTGAT
>CAZGNH010000404.1:0-2120 GCA_964527025.1 uncultured Chthoniobacterales bacterium
CCGGGCGGTCACCCGGCTGGCGCCTGCAAGCCCGTATTCAAGGAGCGGGCGGCCTGCATCGTCCACCGACGAGGCCTCCGGAGAGCTGGCAAGCAGAAACCCGCGCATCTTCTGCGGCACACGCAGGGAAATCCCCGCGCCCAGCGACGTGCGCGATGCCTCGCCCAAGACCTGGAAAGAAAGAGATTCAAGCGTTTCGGCGGTCAGCACGCTTGTTGTTGCCATCACACCGAAAAGCTCTCCCGAGCCCTCCTCGATCAGGTCGAAATACCGGCCCGAGAGCAGATCGGAGGTCTGGTAGCGCACGTTGGTGACCGGGTCGCGCAAAACCATGACCGACGAAAAAGATCCGGCATTCTGGTCGATGACGGCATAGCCGCTGTCGAAGGCGCTGTAGTTGACCGTTTGGCCCGCGTTCGAGAACGACAGGCTGTAGATGATGACCTCGGCGCAAAGGCAGGGGGCGGTCACCGCAAAGGCAAGCATCAGAAGGAATCGCCTCATGGAAGGAGTATGGATGAAAATCAGCGCACGCGCAAGGCATTCACGCTGGTGAGGATGCCGGCGATCATCGAGTAGGCGACCAGTCCAACGACAAGGGCGACAAAGAGGATGATGGCGGGTTGGACGAGGGTCGTCAGGCGTTCGATGCGGGCGGTGAGCTCGCGGTCGTAACGCCGGGCGGCGCGGGCGAGGGCTCCGGCGATGTCGCCGGTTTGTTCGCCGATGGCAAGGATGTCGCAGAGGGCATCGGGGAAAAAGCCGCAGCGGCGGAGGGCGCCCGAGAGGCTGCCCCCCTCGCCGATCACGAGCGCCGTGCGCTGGATCAACCCTGCGAGGAAGACGTTGGTCGTCGAGCCGGGCAGCAGGAGAAGCCCTTGAAGCAGGGTGACTCCGTTCGAGACCAGCGTCGAGAGGGTCTGCAAAACCTCGGCGTAAAAACGCGCCCGCAGCACCGGCCCGACCACCGGCAGGTCGAGCACCGCGCGGTGCCACCACGCACGGCCCGCCGGAGTCCCCACCGCCATGCGCGCCAAAAGAACCACCGCCCCGGCTCCGGCCAGAACCGCCCACCACCAATGCGCAAAAAACGTGCTCGCAGCGATCAGCATCTGGGTGACCACCGGCAGCTTCTGCCCCGTCTTGCCAAGGAGCACCGAAAGCTGCGGCACAAGGAAGGTGAGGAACACAAAGATGAGGGCGATGGCGGCCGCGAACACAATCGAGGGATAGAGCAGGGAGGAGGTCACCCGGCGGCGCAGCTCGCCCATGAGCGCAAGGTGGGCGCACTGGCTGCGCAGGATCTGGGGCAGCGCGCCGGCCACCTCGCCCGCCGCCGCCATGTTGCAATACAGCGGATCAAACGCCCCACCGCAGTCCCTCAACGCCCTCGAAAAACTCAGCCCGTCACGCACCCCCTGCCTCAGCCGCGCCGCAACCAGCTTCACCGACGAAACCTCCCGGCGCGAGGCAATCACGTTGAGCGCCGCCTCGAGCTGCAGGCCCGCCTCGATCAACTCGGCCAGCTCCTCGGTGAAATCCAGAAGCTGCTGACCGGTCAGGCGCAGCGCCGCGCTTGACGCCGCCGCTTTCCCGCCGGTGGCCGGCGCGGTGACGCCCCCCGGTTCGGCCACCGCGCTCGGGCGCAGCCCCCGCGCCCGCAGAAGACGGTAGGCTTCGGGACGCGAATTGGCGGAAACCTCGCCGGCGCATTCCGCGCCATTGGCATCGGTCGCACGATAGCTGAAGAGGGTCATGGTCTTCTACTCGTCGAGCACGCAGAGTTCCTCGGTTGTCACGCGCAGAACCTCCTCGAGGCTCGTGCGCCCGTCGGCGACCTTGCGCCATCCGTCACGACGCAGCGGAATCATCCCCTCGCGGATCGCCTGGTCGCGGATTTCGGTGCCCGCCGCGCGCCGCTGGATCATCTCCTGCAAACGCTGCGACATCATGCAAATCTCGAAAATCGCGATCCGCCCGACATAGCCGCTTCCCCGGCAGCGCTCGCAGCCTGCCGGCTTGCGGATCCGGTCGGCGAATTCCTCGGGAAACCCGAGCTGGGCGAGCTCGCGCGGGGAGATTTCGGCCGGCACGGCGCAGGCGGGGCAGAGGCGGCGCAC
>CAZGNH010000405.1:0-2220 GCA_964527025.1 uncultured Chthoniobacterales bacterium
TCCTCGAAATGCACGAAGGCCGCATCACCAACGACATCAGCTTCGCGTGAACCTAGTTCATCGGTTGCCTTTCTTTTTGCGATAACCGGTCAGCACCCAATGGTTCGTCGGCGTGCCATCAATATTGTTGCTAAGAATCACGCGGTGGCCTCGAGATTTCCCCACGCGCGTGGGGATGGCCCGGACAGCGTCTTTGGCCCGGAGGCGCTTCAAGATGATGACCTCGTTGCCGCTCCATCCCTGCTTTTCGGAACCGCCGCATGTTGTGCTTTCCATGGCGCGGTTATTCACATAGGCTCATGCATGTGAATATCCCGCAAGGCACGCGCAGTGGGTCGGCGGCCCCGGTTTGTCGGGTTGATTTCATCCACGTGCTGAGCATTGCCTTTGGACTTGCCCTTGGGATGGTGATGGTTGCGCAGCTGGGCGATTGGTATGCGCGCGTTTGCAGCGGTGGGTGCTGGTTGATTGACCCGTCCGCGGGTTTTGCCGTGGCGGCCCTGTTGGTTTACGGGCTGGGTTTGTCGCTGCCGGGGATTTTTTGCGGAGCCGCAGGCAGCGCGATGTTGTCGGGGGCGGATCCGGCGTCCGCGGTGATGGTCGGAGGCGGGGTTGTCTTACACGGTTTGCTGGGCTGGTGGTTGGTGGCCCGCGTGCTCAAAGCCGATATCACCTTCCCCTCCCTGAAAGACTTTTTCCTGTTTGTCGCAGGCGCCTGTCTGGCGGGACCGGCCGTGACGGCCTTCTGGGAACTTCTTTCCCCGCCGCCTTCGGCTCATGCTCAGGAGGTGCTGGTGCGCCTGATGGGCACATGGCAGGCGGGCGCTTTGGGGACCCTCCTCTTCGGGGTGTTTTTCCTGCTGGCCTTCCGACGCCAAGATTTCCGACCGCACGAAGCGGATGCCGCCGCCGAACTGCTCGGCTACTCGGCCATGCTCGGCGGGCTTGTTTACCTGCTCATGGCACCGGGTCCGATGGCCCCATCGCACTTCATGGCCCTTTCGTCCGCGTGCGCCCTGCTTGCGATGCTTGTCGCCATCCGTTTCGGTCTCCGGTCGTCGGCTCTGTTTCTTGTGATCTTCGTGTTGTTGGTTCCCGCGTATTCGGCGATGTTTCCCGATCAGGCGCGCGGGGCGAGTGCTGTTGCGCGGGTTCGCGACCAATTCGGGGCGCCGGGGATTGTTGCGTTGCTGGCGTGTTTCGGGTGTTTTGCGCTGGCTGCGTACCGGGATGAGCTGGTGGCGTTGCGCGCGAAATTTTCCCTTGCGATGGCATCGGCCGATTTGTGCATGTGGGACTGGTCCCCCGCAGGCTGGGTTTGCCATACCCCGGCATGGCGCGAAAAGTTCGCGCTTCCATCCGGAAGGGTGCTCTCCGATGCCGATTGGAAAAGGCCCATCCATCCCGAGGATTTGCCCGGTTTTGAACGCGTCGTGGATTTGCTTGTTTCCCACAGGGAGCAAAGTTGGTCGCACACCTACCGGATGAGTGATGCGTCCGGGCGCTGGAGGTGGGTGCGCTCGCACTCGTGCGCCCTGCGCACGACTGCCGACAACGAGATCGCCGCCATCGCCGGCGTCACCCGCGACATCACCGACGAACGCCAGGCGGTCCAAAACGAAATCACCGCCATCGAAACCGAAGCCGAACTCCACACCCTCCGCAGCCAGCTCAACCCCCACTTCCTGTTCAATGCCCTCAACAGCGTCCGCGCCCTCATCGGCAGGGACGACGAACGGGCGCGCATCATGGTTTCCGCCCTCGGAAAATTCCTCCGCACCCTGCTTGCGATCCGCGACGACAAAGTGCAGTCGGTGGCACAGGAGATCGGCTTGGTGAAAAACTACCTCCAGATCGAGGGGATCCGTTTCGGGGAGCGCATTCGTGAATCCATGCACTGTGACGAAGCGTTGCTGCCGCGGCGTTTGCCGGGGTTGTTGCTCCTGACCCTTGTTGAGAATGCGGTCAAGCACGGAATCTCAAAACTCGATCAGGGTGGAACCATCGAGGTTTCCATCGTCGAAGATCCCGCCGATGCGTCCATGGTGGTGAGCGTTGCCAACGACGGCGTCCTGGGCCGGTCACCGGAAGGATGCGGCCTCGAAAACACCCGCCGCCGCATCGCCCTTGCCACGGACGGAAAGGGATCGCTCGAATTATCCCAGCACCCCGGTCCCAAAGTCGTCGCGGTCGCCCGCTTCCCCGACGACCACCGGAGGA
>CAZGNH010000406.1:0-3991 GCA_964527025.1 uncultured Chthoniobacterales bacterium
GACGAACAGGAGCAATTGCTTGCCGGATGGCACGAACAGGAACGCCTGCTCCGCCGTCAACTCGAGGCCGCCAATGCCGCGGCCGCAGACGCCGCAGACCTCCGCCGTCAACTCGAGGCCGCCAATGCCGCGTCCGCAGATGCCGCAGACCTCCGCCGCCAACTCGAGGCCGCCAGTGCCGCGTCCGCAGACGCCTCAAACCTCCGCCGTCAACTCGAGGCCGCCAGTGCCGCGTCCGCAGACGCCGCAATGCTCCGCCGCCAACTCGAGGCTGCCAAAGCCGGAGAGGAAGTGGCACGCACGTTACGACAACAGCTTGACGAGCATCGCGCGGCGCTGACCGAGGCACGCTCGACCAACCACAGCCTGATCGAGCGCATCGAGGAGATGGCGCGTGCCTTCGAGGAACAATCCTCCCCCGGGCGCTCCCGGGCGCGCAGACGCACCACAGTCGCTCTTGCCCTTGTCTCAGTTTTTGCGGTTGGATTCGCGTTGTGGAGGATCCTGCCCGTCGTTCTCCCACAGGTCGAGGAGGTGCGGAAAAATGCCGAGGCCCTCGATACACTCAAAACCCAAAGCACCGCTCTGGCCGCCGAACTCAACACGACCCTCTCCCGCCTCCAGTCGGCCAAGGAGTCGGAAATCTCCATCGAGCGCATCCGCGAACTGAGCGAGCGCTTGCGGGTTGCCGAGTCGGCCCTCAAGGATTTCGAACGCGAAGCTCCGGCCAATCTGGCGCGGATGACCAAGCTGCAGTCGGATTTGGATCTGGCCCGCAGCCGCCTTGAACGTCTCTCGGCCGAGCTCATGGCACGCGATTTCAAAATCCTCGAGCTCGAGCGCCTCCTCGGTGAAGCCGCCTCCGCCACCATGGAAATCCCCTCGCCGGGCCCCCTCACCCTCGACCCCTCAGACCTCCTCTACAACCTGCCGCGCATCCCGGATCCCGTGCCGGCACCGCCACAACCCGCCGGGGATATCGCCGACGATGCGATGCGTGCCATGCACCGCCAGGCCGAAGATGCCTACAAAGGCAAAAATTTCGCTCTCGCCGAAGTCCTCTACGAACGGATCGCCGAGGCCGACCCCGAAAACACCATGGCCTTCTCAAACCTCGCCGCCGTCCAGCTCGAACTCGGCAAACTCGTCCTCGCCAAAGCCAATATCCTCAAGGCCCTGGAAATCCAGCCCGATGATGCCTTTGCCCGGACGACCCTCGGGATGATCTTGATCCGTATGGGGCAGGCCGACGAGGCCGTTGCGGCACTTTTGCGGGCGGTCGAGCTGGATCCGGCTTCGGCCGACGCGTTCAATTACCTCGGGGTGGCCTTCGACCAGAAGGGCGAGAGGAAGCGCGCGATTGAGGAGATGGAGAAGGCGGTCAATCTGGCGCCCGGGCACGCGGAGGCACATTTCAATCTGGCCGTCCTGATGTCCCATGGCGACGCCTCCGAGAAAGAAGCCGCCCGCAGCCATTACGAAAAGGCACTTGCCCTTGGGGCGGAACCCGACAACGGTCTGGAACGCGCCCTGCAGTAACCCGCCCCATCCGCACCCAACCCGCCATGCAATTTCCCATCCGCATCCTTGCGCTCCCCGCAGCCATCGCCCTGCTCGCCGGCTGCGCGGCAAACGAACTCCCGCTCTCGATGATGGGCGAACCCGCCGCCGGCGCCTACCACCTCCGCCCGGGCGACACGGTCCTCCTCGAAGTCTTCCAGGAACCCTACATGACCACCCGCCAGCCAATCCTCGAGGACGGCACCATCGCCGTCGGACTCATCGGGAGGATCGCCATCGCGGGGGAAACGGTCGCCGGAGCCTCCGACAAAATCGCCGCCCGGCTGGACGAAAAACACCTCGTCAACCCGCAGGTCGTCCTCACCGTGGAAAATTACGCACCACGGCGTTTTGTCGTCTGGGGCCAGGTCCGCAACCCCGGTTCGTTTCTCATCCCGGGTGCCGAAACCATCACCCTGCCGGCCGCCATTGCCATGGCCGGAGGCAACACGGATATCGGCGACCTGCGCAACGTGACCGTCACACGCGGCGGAGCCGCCTCGGGCAGCCGGATCAAATTCAATGCGCTCAGCCCCCGCGCCGAACATTTTGTCGTCCAGGAAGGCGATGTGATCCGGGTGGCCGAAACGATTTTCTGACATGCCGGCGCCGGATCCCATCACGCCCGATGTCTTTGGCGGCGAGGGCGGCGGCCAGGGAGGAGGGGCCTTTGATTTGTGGACCTTCGTGGCGACGGCCCGGAGGTATTGGTGGTTGCTTGCGGTCGGGGCGGTCGGGGGGATTCTGGCGGGGGCGGTGCTTGCGCATTTTTCCGATCCCGTGTTCATCGCGACCGGGGAGATCCGGGTCGAGCGGCGCGAGACATCGGCGCGGCTTTCCCTGAGCGGTATACCCACGGCGTTCGAGGGAGCGACAACTCCCGAGGATTTGAAGACCATCGAGCGCAGTTTTGCCAGCCCGAGTCTGCTGCAGAAGATCGCCGGACGCATCCACAGCGGTGAAATCACCGACATTTCCTTTGCCGGGCAGCCGGCGGCGCAAATGACCGCGGACGCCATCGCGGGGGCCCTGGTGGGCGGGTGCCTTGTCGCGCTCATCCCCGACACGCGCCTCATCCAGGTCTCCTTCACCGACACGGATCCCGCCATGGCCCAGCGCATCGCCAACATCATCATCGATGACGGCATCCGCAACGAGCAGGAACAGCGCGTGACCGCCACGGAATCCAGCATCCGCCACCTGCGCGACGAGGTGAAAAAATTCGAGGAAAACCTCCGCGACTCCGAGGAAAAGCTCAACACCTACACCCGCACTCTGGGCAATGTCTCCATCGACAGCGACATCAACCTCGTCGCCAACCAACTCCGGGATTTGACCACGCGGCTGACGGCCGTCACCGCCGAGCGCCTGCGCCTCGAGAGTGAATATTCGCAGGTGAAAACGCGCATCGGCGACACCGACAAACTCATGGAAATCGACAGCATCAAGAAGCTGCCGACAATCGTCACACTTGGCAACCAGATCGCCGATTCCCAGAGCAAGATCGACAAACTGGCACTGCGCTACCGCGAAAACAGCCCGTTCATCGTGCAGGCGCGTTCGGAACTGGCCGCCCTGCAACAGGCTCTCGAACAGGAAATTCTCAACGCGCCGAGGGCCATCGAGGCTGCGATGCTGGTGGCGCGCGAGTCGGAGGCCAACCTCATGCGCGAGCAGCAAATCCAGGAGGAGAGGGTCATCCAGGTGCGCGATCTGTCGGTTCCATCGCGGGTGCTGCAGCGCCAGATCGACGCCGACCGTCTCGCCTACGAGGCGGCCATGAAACGGCTCACCGAGGAACTCTCCTACGCACGCAACCAACCCGTCTTCCTCCATGTCGTCAACTGGGCCGGTTACGGCAACCCCTCCGGCTCGGGCCTCCTCAAACTCCTCGGCGTCGCCCTCTTCGCCGGGACGATGCTCGGCTTCGGCGGCGTCTTCCTCATCATGCAGCTCGATACCAGCATCCGTTCCCCCGAAGAGGCCGGTCATCTGCTCGGGCTTCCGGTTCTCACATCGGTGCCGGAAGATGGCACCGACCGGGAGGAGAACGCGCCGGCGGCACGCGGCCCGGGGGGATTTTTCCGCCATTGTCCGGCGCTCGACGACACCTATTCGCCGGCGGCGGAGGCCTTCCGCGGGCTGCGCGCGGCGCTGCGCTCACATTACGAGGAGGAAACGGGGCATGCGATCCTGCTGGCCGGCTCGATCGAGGGCGAGGGGGCGACATTCTGCGCGTTGAATCTTGCGGTTGTCTTCGCACAGGCCGGGCAGCGCACTCTGCTTGTCGATGCCAACCTGCGCGAACCCGCCATCGAAGAATATGTCTTTGAGACGCGCAAGCGGACCGGTCTCTCGGAGTACCTGGCCCACGAGGCGGATTTCGCCCCCATCATCCACGCCTCCCCCCTGCCACTGCTCGACATCGTGC
>CAZGNH010000407.1:0-15847 GCA_964527025.1 uncultured Chthoniobacterales bacterium
GAGACCCCGCCCGAATCCGCCTTAACTTAGCGCCATTCATGACTGACCCCGAACCCCATCCGAGCAGGACGTGGAGATTGGCGATGCCCCCGCGGGCGGGTTTGAGCGTGATGGTTTCGATGGCGGGTTCTTGGACGGCGATCGAGGCGCTTTCTGCGGTGAACGCGGCTTCGAGACCGCCGAGTTGCTCTTGGAGCCGGGCGAGATTTTGTTCCGCCGCGGCGACGGTGTTGCCCGACTGCATCGAGCGTCCGATGCCGCGCGCGGCGGTTGTGACCCTTCCCAGGTTGGAAGCAGAGACGGCCTTTCTGCCAAGGAAGGCTCCCAGCAGACCGGAACCCACCGAAATGGCGGATTGGATTTTGGTTTGGATGGCACGGTCCCTGCGCTGGCGGAGGGTCTCCTCGGCGCGGGCGATGCGGGTCTGCAAAGCCCCGAGGCGGGTTGAATATTTTTTGCGCAGGGCGGCGGTGGCCTTGTCCCGGGTTTCGCGGCAGGCCAGCGCGATCCTTCCGCGGAATTCTTCCGGCGACTCCCCGGGCCGTGAGACGGCCTTGGGATCCGTGCAGCGGAGCACGCCGATCGTTCGGGATTGTGCAAGCCAGCCGCGGAAGTTTTTTTCCCACTTCGGATAATTTGCGGCACGGGTGGCGGAGGCAGGAAGTTCTTCGAACGCGGCTTCCGGGGCGGGATGATCGGTCAGGAGGGACGGGTCGGTGGTGTCGGGTGCCGCCGCTGCCCAGTCGGGTGCGCCAAGGCCCGCGGGGATCCCTGCGCGCAGAAGCACCTGTTCGGAGTGTTCGAATCCCAGCCGGGCACTGCTGTAGGAGACGGTTGCCATGGCCAGAATCACCGGGTGGTAACGCACGGGTCCACCTCCGGGGCACGGCAAAAAAACCTCCGGGATCCCGGGCGACAAGGCCGGCCTTGAACCGACCGCCGGTGCGGACGGCACGTCCGGAAGTGACTCCTCCGACGGCGCGCCCGGCCCGTGGGTCAACAGGCGGATTTGATCCCGGCTCAGCGGGCCGGAAAGGTAACTCATCACCCAGCGGGTCTCGAAAACCACCGGCGCATCCTCATGGACATTTTTCATCAGGAAAACCCGGTTGCCGAGGGAGGCGAGGAGGGTCTCCATTTCGGAGCGGTTGAAGGCGCCTCCGGCGGATGCGCCCTGCAGGCCGTCGAGGACGCGGGCTTTGTCGCGCTCTGTTTGGAGGCGTCCGATGAACCATGTGCCGGCATTCGAAAGGGCTTTGTAATCGAGGTCGACGGGGTTTTGGGTTGCAAGGACGACACCGAGTCCGTAGGCACGGGCCTGTTTGAGCAGGGTGAGGAGGGGGAGCTTGGAGGGTGGGTTGGCTGTCGGGGGGAGGTAGCCGAAAATCTCGTCCATGGGGAGGAGGGCGCGCAGGCTCGTCGTGCCGGGCGGCTTGCGCGGCCGTGGCAGAACCTCGTTGCGCAGGAGAGCCACAAAAAACATGCGTTCCGAATCGTCGAGGTGCGCAATCGAGAAAATGGAAAGGCGGGGCTTGCCTTCCGGGGTGTAAAGGAGAGAGGGGATGTCGAGAGGAGATCCCCGGTGCCATGAGGCGAAGGAGGGGGAGGCGAGGATGTTGTTGAGGCCCATCACGAGGGCGAAACGCTCCCTTGCGGGAAAGAAGGTCTCGATGTCCAGCACGCCGATTTTGTCGAACGGAGGCCGTTGGATGGATTCGATAAGTGCTTCAAGGGGCATCGAACGCCCCGCACTCCAGGCGGCGGTCAAAATCGCCGCCAGAAGAATTCCCTCGCGGCTCTGAACCGGGTCGGCGGAAAGCCCCATGAGCCCGAGCAGGCCCGCGGTTGCCGTCCGGGCGCGCACGGCAAGGTCCGCCTCGTCGGAGGCCCCGTGCGGCGCATCAAAGGCGGCAAACACATTGACCGGGAGTCCGCTGGTGCTGCCGGGAGTGAAGATGGCGGCACCGGCTTTGTCCTTCAACATGCGGATGCGTTCGGGTCCCTGGCCCCATTTGGCGAGGCCCGAGCGCCAGAGATCCGCCTGGGCGGCGGCATGTTCATCGGGAGTGCGGTTGGCCCGGGCGGCATCGTCTTCGTTGATCCAGGGACGGAAGTCGGAGGGTTCGAGGTTGGGAAAGGCGAGCATGAGGTTGCCGAGGTCGCCCTTGGGATCGATGAGGATGGCGGGCACGCCGTCAATAGCCGCCTCTTCGAGCAGGGCAAGGCACAGGCCGGTTTTTCCGCTGCCCGTCATCCCGACGCAGACCGCATGGGTCACCAAATCCCGCGAATCATAAAGGAAGGGAACCTCCTCCGGTTGGCGTGCGAGAGGATCATACCGGCGGCCAAGGTAAAAGGAACCCAGCGCCTCGAATTGTGCGGGATCAAATGCCATGGAGGCAATCCCTATCCGAAAACCCGCGCCTGCTCAAGAGGCCTGCCCGGGGATTTCACGCAAGAAACGGGTTGGCGGTCCGTTCCCTTCCGATGGTGGTGGCGGGGCCGTGTCCGGGGAGAACGGTCACCGCATCGGGAAGGGGCAGGATTTTCGAGCGGAGATTTTCAAGGAGGGCTTCCTTGTCGCCGCCGGGCAAATCCCAGCGCCCGATCCCCCCGGCAAAAAGCACATCGCCGCCGACCAGCACGCCGTGCTGCGGAAAAAACACGCAGAGGCTCCCCGGACAGTGGCCCGGCACATGGTGCAGAAGGCACCCCTCGCCGAGCAAATCGGCGGGCCCCTCGTCGAGGATTTGGGTGACATCCACCGGTTCGATGTCGATGGGAAACCCCCATGCGCGGAAAAAGTCCGGGTCGGAGACCATGGGGAGGGTGAGTGCGTGGGCTGCGACCGGGCAGCCGTGGCGGCGGCGGATCGCAGCGGCATCGGCCACATGGTCGAAATGCCCGTGGGTGAGGAAAAGCAGGCCGATCTGTTTCCCGGCAAACGCCTCGTCGGCGCCCTCCGGCGCGTCGAAGAGGATGGTTCCACCGGGGGCTTCGAACAGGTGGGCGTTTGTCTCGACGGGTCCGCCTGTGAAGCAGCTGAAGCAGGCGTTGGATTGCGGATTCATCGCGCCCGCCCGTCCGTGGATTGTTTTGCTTTCCCGCGTGCGGCCTGCAGGCGCACCAGTTCCGCGTGTGTCGTGAAAAACGGCAGACTCGCACCCCGGAAATCCTCCGGTCGCTCGAAGCCGTGCCGCTCCATGAAGGCAAGCAAATCCTCGCAGAGGCCGTGGATCATCCCGTGGCCGAATTTCATCACTCCCGTGCAAACCTGCACGGTATTGCAGCCCACCAGCAAAAACTCCGCGGCATCCCGTCCGGTCTCAATCCCTCCGATGCCCGAGAGGCTGCGTCCGGTAAACTCGTCCCTCACCAGCACGGCCAGCTCCATGCACATGCGCAGAGCGATCGGTTTGACGGCCCTCGATGAATATCCTCCGGGCGTCGAATATCCCTCGACCGTCGGCTCGGGCCTGAGGGTATCGAGGTTGATCCCGATGACGCTGCGGATGGTGTTGATGGCGCTCACGCCATGGCAGCCTGCCGCCAATGCCGCCCGCGCGGGATCCTCGATGGATGTCACGTTGGGCGTGAGCTTGGCCCAAACAGGAACCCGCGCCTCCTCCATCACCCACCCGCAGACCTCCCGCATGATTTCCGGATCCTGCCCCATCGCCGCGCCCATCTTCCTCTCCGGAAGCCCGTGCGGACAGGAAAAATTCAGCTCGAATCCGTCAACCCCCGCCTCCTGGCAGCGCCCGACGATCTCCGCCCACGCATCCCGGTTGTATTCCTCCATCACCGAGGCGATGAGAACCCCCTCCGGATGCGCGTCTTTGCACCTGTGGAATTCTTCGATCCAAATTTCCATCGACCGGTCGCTGATCAGCTCGATGTTTTCCCAGCCGATCACCTCCTTCCCATCGGCCGCGTGGAGGGTTCCGTAACGCGGGGTGACATTCACCACCTTGCTCGCATCCAGACTGATCGTCTTGGCGACCACCGCCCCCCAACCCTCCCGGAATGCACGGCTCATCACATGAAAGTTTGTGCCGGGCGGTCCCGAGGCGATCACAAACGGGTTGGGCAGCCGGAGTCCGTCCACCGTTGTTTCCAGAGTTGCCATGGTGTCTGCCGGGCAGGTTCGGCCTCCGGCAACCTTTCCGCCAGAAAAAACTCCCCGCGTGCGGCCTGCTTGCGAAAAAAAATGAAAAAAAAGACTTGCGCGCAAATAAAAACGCGGCAATTCTCTCCAACTCGCCGCAAATTGTACACCGCACTGTCGTCCCAACCCAAATAAACCCAAGAAGCGTCCCAGCACGTGCCCGCCTGTCACCCGGGCGGATCCGGGCCGGGGCGTTTTCGTGTTTACCGGATTCGGGGCGGCCCATGCGATGACAGCGCCTGCCGGCGATCCACCACACCACGATCCAAGCCATGTCTGAACGCATCTCTTTCGGAAAACTCACCGAAGCCATCGAGCCCCCGAACCTGATCGATCTGCAGATCCAATCTTACGACGACTTCTTCCAGCGCGGCACGGAGCCCTCGAAACGCAAAAACACCGGCCTCCAGGCCGTCTTCCGGGAATTTTTTCCCATCCACGGCTTCGAGGACAAATCCAGTCTGGATTTTGTGAGCTATTCCCTTGAGGAGCCGAAGATGTCGTCTTTCGAGTGCCAGCGCGAGGGGCAGACATTCAGCGCGCCGCTGTATGTGACCTTCCGCTACAAAGACGAGAAAAGCACCAAGGAGGACAAGGTTTACATGGGCGAGATTCCGCTCATGACCCCGCAGGGCACTTTTGTCATCAATGGAGCCGAGCGCGTCGTCGTCAGCCAACTGCACCGCTCCCCGGGCATCTGTTTCGAGACCAGCGTCCACCTCAATGGGAAGCTCCTTCACGGGTTCCGCATCATCCCGGACCGCGGGTCGTGGATCGAGGTTCAGTTCGACACCAGCGACCTCCTCTATGTGTATCTGGACCGCAGAAAACGCCGCCGGAAATTTCTCGCCACCACCTTCCTGCGCACACTGGGCTTCCCGTCCGACGAGGAGATCGTCAAACTCTTTTATGACATTGTCGATCTTCCGCTGAGTGAGACGCTCGACGAGGAGGAAATCGCCGCGAAGGTGCCCATTGCCGACGTGCTTGACGGCGAGACCTCGATTGTTCGGGCGTTCGAGCCCCTCAGTCTTTCCACCGTGCGCCAGCTCATGGCTCTTGGCCACCGGAAGGTGCGCGTCGTCGACACCCGCATCGACGACACCATCATCAAATCGCTCAAAAAAGATCCGGCCCATGACGAGGAAGAGGCCCTCAAGGACATTTACCGCAAACTGCGTCCCGGCGATCCCCCGACGGTTCAGAATGCCCGCGGGATGCTCAAACGCCTTTTCCACGATCCCAAGCGCTACGATCTCGGGCGCGTCGGGCGGCACAAAATCAACCAAAAACTCAATCTGGATGTTCCCGGCGAGGAGCGCACGCTCACCAAGGAGGACTTCATCGCCGCGATGAAATACCTCGTGAATTTGCGCCGGGGGGAGGGAATGATCGACGACATCGACCATCTTGGGAGCCGCCGTGTGCGGACGGTGGGGGAGCTGCTTGCCAACCAGTGCCGCGTGGGGCTGGCCCGCACCGAGCGTCTTGTGCGCGAGCGCATGACCCTTTTCGACATCGGCGTGGACCAGATCACGCCCCAAAAACTCATCAATCCGAAATCCCTCAGTGCCGTGGTGCGCGATTTCTTCGGACGCTCGCAGCTCAGCCAGTTCATGGACCAGACCAACCCGCTCAGCGAGCTGACCCACAAGCGCCGCCTCTCGGCCCTCGGACCGGGCGGCCTCAGCCGGGACCGTGCCGGGTTTGAAGTGCGCGACGTCCACCCGTCCCACTACGGACGCATCTGCCCGATCGAGACACCCGAGGGCCCGAACATCGGTCTCATCAGCTCGCTGAGCACCTTCGCGCGGGTCAACGAATTCGGGTTCATCGAAACCCCCTACCGCAAGGTGGCAAACGGACGCGTGACCGACGAGGTTGTGTATCTGAGCGGCGACCGCGATGAAAACTACCACATCGCCCAGGCCAACGCTCCCGTGGACAAAAGCGGCCGGTTTCTTGAGGAGAAGGTTTCTGCGCGGTTCCGGGGGGATTTTGTCGAAGTCGAGCCCCAGGCTCTGCAATTCATGGATGTTTCGCCCAAGCAGCTTGTGTCGGTTGCCGCAGGGTTGATTCCCTTCCTTGAGCACGACGATGCCAACCGCGCCCTGATGGGTTCGAACATGCAGCGGCAGGGAGTTCCCCTGTTGATCTCCGAATCTCCGCTTGTCGGGACGGGCCTCGAAGGGCGTGTCGCGCGGGATTCGAAGGCTGTTGTCCTCGCCGAGGCGCCCGGCAAAGTCGCCTCGGTCACCTCCTCGCACATCATCGTCACCAAAGACGGCCAACTGCCCGACGGGAAAAAGAAAATCAAGGACGACCCGGCCGGAGACGTGCGCGTTTACGAGCTGCGCAAATTCATGCGCTCGAACGCAAGCACGTGCATCAACCAGAAGCCCGTCGTCACCAAGGGCCAGAAGATTTCCAAGGGGCAGGTGATCGCCGACGGACCCTGTACTGAGCAGGGCGAACTGGCCCTCGGCCGCAACGTGCTCGTCGCCTTCATGCCGTGGAACGGCTACAACTTCGAAGACGCGATCCTGATCTCCGAGCGGGTCGTCAAGGAAGACATCTACACATCGATCCATATCGACGAATTTGAAATCGGCGCCCGCGACACAAAACTCGGGCCCGAGGAAATCACCCGGGACATCCCCAATGTGAGCGAAGAGGCCCTTGCCAACCTCGGCGCCGACGGCGTCATCCGCATCGGGGCCGAAGTCAAACCCGGCGACGTCCTTGTCGGCAAAATCACCCCCAAGAGCGAAACCGAGCTGGCTCCCGAGGAGCGTCTCCTGCGCGCCATTTTCGGAGAAAAAGCCGCCGACGTGAAGGACACATCCCTGACCGTGCCCTCGGGCACCTACGGAATCGTCATGGATGTCAAGGTCTCGTCCAAAAAGGAGGTCACCCGCGCGAAAATGCCCCCCGCCGAGTCCAAGCGCCAGCAGAAGATGATTCTGGACGATTACAAGAAGCGCAAGGACGACCTGCACGAGCAACTCACCGCCGCGCTCTCCAACATCCTCCTGAACGAAAAAATCCCCCTCGATGTCGTCAACGCGCAAACCGGCGAAATCATCATCCCCGCGAACCGGAAAATCACCAAGCAACTGCTCCGCAAACTCGCCGCCGTTTACGACCACGTCGAAATCGACCCGAGCCCCATCCGCAACAAAATCCGCGAGATCATCGGCCAGTTCGAGCACCGCTTTGTGGATCTTGAGAACGAGAAGGACCAGAATCTCGGGCGCATCGAGAGCGGGGACGACGTGGACCCGGGCATCATCAAGCAGGTCAAGGTTTATATCGCAAGCAAGCGGAAGCTTTCGGTTGGTGACAAGATGGCCGGGCGGCACGGCAACAAGGGTGTGGTCGCAAAGATCGTGCCCGAGGAGGACATGCCGTACATGGCCGACGGGACTCCCGTGGACATTGTTCTCAACCCGCTGGGTGTGCCGAGCCGCATGAACGTCGGGCAGGTTCTTGAAACCCACCTGGGCGTTGCCGCGCGGGCTCTTGGCTTCAAGGTTGCCACACCGGTCTTTGACGGCATTCCGGAATCCAAGATCCGCGAGTATCTCAAAGAGGCGGGCAAGGTTGAGAATTTCACATGGGTGACCGAGACGGGCAAATCGACGGTGTATGACGGACGCACAGGTGATGCGTTCGACCAGCAGGTGGTGGTCGGCCACATCTACATGCTCAAGCTGGGGCACCTGGTTGCCGACAAAATCCACGCCCGTGCGGTGGGCCCCTACAGCCTCGTGACCCAGCAGCCGCTGGGTGGCAAGGCGCAATATGGCGGGCAGCGTTTCGGGGAGATGGAGGTCTGGGCGCTCGAGGCCTCCGGCGCGGCCTACACGCTCCAGGAACTCCTCACGGTCAAGTCGGACGATGTCCAGGGCCGCACGCGCATCTACGAATCCATTGTCAAGGGGGACAATTCCCTCGAAGCCGGCACCCCGGAATCCTTCAATGTGCTGATCAAGGAAATGAAGGGTTTGGGCTTGGACGTCCGCGTGGGCGGCAAGGAGCCGACATTCAGCGATTTCACATCCGCCTGACCCGACACGGGGACAGGCCGCCATCGACACCATTACACAAAATCAAGCCATTATGAAGCAGGTCAATATCGCGGAAGCATTCGGGGAGGAACGGCAGATCGGGTTCGACGAGGTGGGGATCACCGTCGCCTCGCCCGATTCGGTGAGGAGTTGGAGCAAGGGTGAGGTCAAGAACCCGGAAACCATCAACTACCGCACGTTCAAACCCGAAAAGGGAGGCCTGTTCTGCGAGCGCATTTTCGGCCCGACCCGCGATTGGGAGTGCGCCTGCGGAAAATACAAACGCATCAAATTCAAGGGGGTCACCTGCGACCGGTGCGGCGTCGAAGTGACCCTTTCCCGGGTGCGCCGTGAGCGCATGGGACACATCGATCTCGCCGTCCCGGTCTCCCACATCTGGTTCTACAAATGCATGCCTTCGCGCATCGGCCTCATGCTCGACATGACCAGCCGCGCCCTTGAACGCGTCATCTACTACGAGGACTCGATTGTCATCGACCCCGGCAGCACTCCTTTGAAAAAATGCCAGCTTCTGACCGAGGCGGAGCTGCGCGAGGCCGAGGACCAATACGGGGAAACCTTCACCGCCGGCATGGGCGCCGAGGCGATCCAGAAGCTCCTGGAAAACCTCGACCTCACCAAACTCAATGTCGAGATCGAGGAGGCCATGGCTGCGACGCGCAGCAAACAGCTCCGCAAGAAACTCGCCAAGCGCCTCAAGCTCGTGCAGGGCTTCGCCTCGTCGAAAACCCGTCCCGAGTGGATGATTCTCAATGTGCTGCCGGTTATTCCGCCGGACCTCCGTCCTCTTGTCCCCTTGGAGGGAGGGCGTTTCGCCACCTCCGATCTCAACGATCTCTACCGGCGCGTCATCAACCGCAACAACCGCCTCAAGACCCTGCTGCAGCTCAAAACCCCCGATGTCATCATCCGCAATGAAAAGAGGATGCTTCAGGAGGCTGTCGATGCCCTCTTCGACAACGGTCGCCACGGGCGCGCGGTGACCGGCGCGGCAAACCGTCCGCTCAAGTCCCTGAGCGACATGCTCAAGGGCAAAGGGGGCCGGTTCCGGCAGAATTTGCTTGGCAAGCGGGTGGATTATTCGGGGCGTTCGGTGATCGTGATCGGGCCCGAGCTCAAGCTCAACCAGTGCGGACTTCCCAAGAAGATGGCGCTGGTGCTCTTCGAGCCGTTCATCATCCGCCGTCTCAAGGAGCAGGGGCATGTGCACACCGTGCGCAGCGCCAAGAAACTCATCGAGAAGCAGACCCCCGAGGTATGGGACATTCTCGACGAAGTCACCAAGGGGCACCCGGTGCTTCTCAACCGCGCCCCGACCCTTCACCGTCTCTCCATCCAGGCCTTCGAACCCCAGCTCATCGAGGGCGAGGCGATCCGGATCCACCCCTTGGTTTGCACGGCCTACAATGCGGACTTCGACGGCGACCAGATGGCCGTCCACGTGCCGCTTTCGGTCGAAGCCCAGATGGAGGCGCGCATGCTGATGCTTGCGCCGAACAACATCTTCTCTCCTTCGAGCGGACGGCCCATCACCACCCCCTCGCAGGACATTCCCCTGGGATGCTATTACCTGACGCAGGCACCCCGCGGGGAGGACGCGCGCAAGGAAGAGCGCCTGCCTCTCTTCGAAGAGCCTTGGGAAGTCGAACTGGCCCTTGCCGAGGGCAAGGTGCGCACCCACACCCGCGTGCGGTTGAAAAATCCCGACGTTGGCCGCGAAACGGTTTACGGCGACCCCGCGGCCAAAATCCTCGATACAACCGCAGGACGTGTCATTTTCAACCAGATCTGGCCGCCGGAACTCGGGTTTTTCAACCGGATCTGCAGCAAGAAGCAGCTCTCGGACATCATCTGGCGTTGTTACAAGGCCGTGGGGCAGGCCCGCACGGTCGAAACGCTCGACAAACTCAAGGAGATGGGGTTCACCGCCGCCACCCGCGCGGGCATCTCGATCGGCATCACCGACATGATCATCCCCCCCGACAAGGCCGCGCAGCTCGAACGGGCCTACCGCGAAATCGGCGAAGTCGAAAAACAATACCGCCGCGGCATCATCACCGACGGCGAGCGCAAAAACAAAGTGCAGGACATCTGGACCCACACGGGCGAAGAACTCGCCAACGCGCTTTTCCGCACGCTCGAACACAACGACGGCCGGCGCGAAATGAATCCCGTCTTCATGATGGTCGACTCCGGCGCCCGCGGCAACCGCACCCAGGTCAAACAGCTCGCCGGCATGCGCGGCCTCATGGCCAAGCCCTCGGGCGAAATCATCGAGCGCCCGATCATCTCGAACTTCCGCGAGGGTCTCAGCGTTTTGGAATACTTCATTTCCACCCACGGTGCCCGCAAGGGTCTCGCCGACACCGCACTCAAAACCGCCGACTCCGGCTACCTCACCCGCAAACTGGTGGACGCCGCCCAGGATGTCATCATCACCGAGGAGGATTGCGGGACGGTCAACGGTATTGTTGTCCGCCCGATTTACCAGGGTGACGAGGAGGTCGTGAGTTTGCAGACACGCATTGTGGGGCGCACAAGCTGTGAAACCGTGAAGGATCCGATCACCGGCAAGGCGATCATCAAGGCGGGCCGGATGGTGGAGGAAGAGACCGCCGCCGCGCTTGAGAACATCGGGAGCGAACAGCTGAAAATCCGTTCGGCGCTCACCTGCGAGACCAAGCGCGGCATCTGCGCGAAGTGCTACGGGCGCAACCTCTCAACCGGCGGGCCCATCAAACTCGGCGAGGCTGTCGGGATCATTGCCGCCCAGTCGATCGGCGAACCGGGCACGCAACTCACCATGCGCACCTTCCACGTGGGCGGCACCGCAAGCCAGACATTCAAGCAGCCGAGCATCAAAGCCAAGAACGATGGAACCGTCCGGTTCAACGAAATGAAGGTCGTCCGCACGGTCGAGGGAACCTACGTGGTGCTCAACAAAAACGGCACGGCAAGCATCCATGCCAAGGACGGGCGCCAGATCGAGGAATACGGGATCGTGATCGGTTCGGTGCTCTCGGTCGGCGACGGCGAGCACGTGAAAAAGGGGACAACCTTCATCACATGGGATCCCTACAACGTGCCGATCATTTCGGAGAAGTCGGGCAAAGTCGAATTCCGGGACATGCTGTCCGGAGTGACGATTCGCAAGGAGGTTGATGAGGCGACGGGTGTGATGGGTACGGTGGTGATCGAGCACAAGGAGGATCTGCATCCGCAGATTCTGGTGGTGGGTCCCGCCAAGGAGGTGCTCGCCAATTATTCGATTCCCGCCGGCGCCCACATCGAGGTGCGCGAAGGCCAGAAAATCACGGCCGGCATCCGCCTCGCGCGCACACCGCGCAAGATCGCCAAGACGAAAGATATCACGGGAGGTCTGCCGCGCGTGGCGGAACTTTTCGAGGCACGGCGGCCGAAAGACGCGGCCGAGATCGCCAAGATCGACGGCATTGTCGATATCGGGGGCACGGTGCGCGGCAAGCGCCTGCTTTTGGTCAGGGATCCCGCCTCGGAGACCGTGGAAGAACACCTCATTCCCCTTTCCAAACACATCATTGTGTTCAAGGGCGATGCCGTGAAAAAAGGCCAGCAGCTCACCGAGGGGCCCGTCGTGCCGCATGAAATCCTCGAGGTGTGCGGCCCGCACGAACTGCAGGAGCACCTGCTCAACGAAGTGCAGGACGTCTATCGCGCCCAAGGCGTCGAAATCAACGACAAGCACATCGAAATCATCGTCCGCCAGATGCTCCGCAAGGTCAAAATCACCGATCCGGGCGACACGGCTCTCCTCTGGGGGGACCAGGTGGACCGCCTGGCATTCGAGACGGAAAACGAAGAGGTGGTCGCCAAGGGGGGCAAGCCCGCGGAAGGCGTGCCCGTGCTCCTGGGGATCACAAAGGCCTCTCTCGAAACGGACAGTTTCATCTCGGCGGCGTCTTTCCAAGACACCACGCGCATCCTCACCGAGGCCGCGACCCTCGGCAAAGTGGACCGCCTGCGCGGCTTCAAGGAGAACGTCATCATGGGTCACCTCATCCCCGCGGGGACGGGATTCCCCTCCAACCGCAACATCGAAATCATCACGATCGGCGAGGCCTATGGCGGCGGGGATGCCACAGCCGGTACAGAACCACGCATTGATGAAGCCGCAGTCTGATGTCTCCGGTCCGCGTGCAAGTTTTTCCGGTTTCCGGCAACCAAGAGGTTGCGGTTCTCCGCGAAAGCCACTAGACATCGTCGGGTAACTCACCATGCCTTCCGCCTCAACCGCCATTATGACCGAACTGCTCGAAGCCGGTGTCCACTACGGCCACCAAACGAAACGATGGAATCCGAAGATGAAGGATTTCATCCTCGAGGAGAAAAATTCCATCTACATCATCGACCTCTCGATCACGGTCGACCAACTGGCGGCCGCGGCGGATTTTCTTGCCGGAGCGGTCAAGGGCGGCGGAAAGATTCTCTTTGTTGGCACCAAGAAGCAGGCGCAGGAGGCCATCCAGGAGGCCGCCGCCGCCACCGGCCAGTTTTTTGTGAACCACCGGTGGCTCGGGGGGACCCTCACCAATCTGCAGACCATCCGCAAGAGTGTGGCCCGCCTGCGCGATTTCGAAGCACGCGAGAAGACCCCGGATTTCGCGCGGCTCAACAAACAGGAGGCTTCCGCCCTCCGGCGCGAGGCCGCCAAACTGCGCAAAAACCTCGAGGGGATCCTCGACATGGACCGCCTGCCCGACGCGCTGGTTGTAATCGACACGAACCGCGAGCAGATCGCCGTCGCCGAGGCGACACGGCTCGGGATTCCCGTTGTGGCCATCGTCGACACCAACTGCGACCCCGACCCGGTCGCCTACCCAATCGCCGGCAACGACGATGCCATCCGCTCCATCCGCGTTGTGCTGCAGCGCCTCGTCGATCCCATTGTTGCCGTCCGCGGCACGGAATCCGGGCTTGCCGAACCCGGCGAACTGCTCGCCGTCGCCGAATAACCCATGGCCCAGATCTCACCGGCTCTTGTCAAGGAACTCCGCGAGAAAACCAACGCGGGAATGATGGACTGCAAGCGCGCGCTGGAGGAATCCGGCGGGGACGTTGCGAAGGCGGAGGAAATTCTGCGCAAGAAGGGGATTGCATCGGCGGGCAGGAAAGCCTCGCGCACGGCGCGGGAGGGAACGGTCGCCTCATATATCCATCTGCAGGGCAAGGTCGGCGTGCTGGTCGAAATCAACTGCGAAACCGACTTTGTCGCCAAGAACAATGTGTTCCGGGAATTTGTCAAGGACATCACGCTGCACATCGCGGCGGCGCACCCGGTCTATGTTTCGCGCGAGGAGGTGCCCGCGCCGCTGCTGGCCGCCGAGCGCGAAATCTACGCGGCCCAGGTGAGCGGCAAACCCGCCAACATCGTCGACAAAATCGTGGACGGAAAAATCGAGAAATATTTCAGCACGGTCTGCCTGCTCGAGCAGGGGTTCATCAAAAACCCGGACATGACGATCAAAGACCTTGTCCATTCCAAGATCGCCGAGCTTGGCGAAAACATCATCATCCGCCGCTTCACCCGCTACATGGTCGGGGAGTACCTTGCCGGCGAGGCGGAGTAGAGCCGGATTGGCGGTACCGCGGGGCGGGATTCAGCCCCGTGACCGGATGGCGGCAACGACCGCTTCGAGGTCGATCCCGAGGTGCCAGTCTTTCTTTTTCCGCGGCACGGGACCGCCCGGCACCGGTTCGATCCATACTTGGCGGTCGCTCGATGTCCATGGCGCATAGACTCCGCGGTGTGTGCCGGAAAAGAGGATGACGCACGGGCGGTCGAGGGCGCAGGCGATATGGGCGGCGGCCGTATCGACAGTCAGAACGAGGGAGGCTCCGGCCACGAGGCCGGTGAAATCCGGCAGGCTCATCGGGGTCGCGGTTGTGGCATGGGCGAAGCCGCCGGGGCGCAGGGCGGCTTCAAACTCCGCGAGGACGGGCTCCTGTCCGGGGCCTCCCGCAAGGAGAATGCGCCGCCCGCGCCATGCGGGAGGCAGATTTTGGAAGACCTCCGCCCAGCGTTCCGGGGGGAAATCTTTTGCGCGCTTGCTGCTTGCCGGGCAGAGCAGGATGTCCGCGCCGCCGCGCGGTGTGGCACGCAGCACGGGCCGCACTTCGGGCCAAGTCACGGGTTGCCCGATCAGTGATCCGATCACGCGCCGGTGCGCTTCGATCTCCAGGGGCACAAACTCGATCCCCGCAGGATACGGGAGCGGACGGACCCGCCGGAGACGCCAGAGGAGGGCCTCGACAGTCGAGCGGGCCGCCTCCCCGTGCGCGGCGAGCTGGTTGCGCACAACGACAAGGCGTCGCGCGCGCAGTGATGCAAGGAGGAAGCTGTGCAGGTAGGGCCGGGCGTGCCGGAGGCTGATGGCGGCGTCGAAGCGCCGTCCCAAAAGCCATGCCCAGTGCGGGGCCACCCTCAACAGATTGGCCAGAAAGAGGTTCAGCTTCCGCCTCCGGGCCAGCAGGCGCAAATCCACAACCGTCGCCCGCGGAAACTGCATTGCCGCCAGCGGCGCCACCAGCGGCAGGACCGCAAGCACCAGCTCCTCCTCCCCGAATTCGCCGGCCACACGCCGGATCGCCCCGCTCGCCAACACAAAGTCACCGATTCCGTCGGGCTTGAGAATGAAAAGGCTCATCCCGGTGCGGGAACCCGTCAGAGGCCGTTCGGGGCGTTGTTGTCCTGGAACCGGGTGGGGTGGAACGAGGCAAGGAGGGGATCTCCGGGGAAGAGGCGGCGCGCCTGTTCGACGAGGGTCGGGTAGGCGGAGTCGAAGGGGGTGAACGAGAGGAGTTGTCCGTCGCTCCAAACCTGGAGTTCGGCGCAGCCGAAACAGAGAACCAGCGAGACGGGAAGGGGCGCACCATCGAAAAAGTAACGGACATTGGCGCGGAATTTGCAGCGCTTGGGTTCGGCGAGGAAGGTTGCGTTGGTGGTGAGAATTTTTTTCAGGAGAGCGGCTTCTTTCTCCGGGACGGGGAAGGGGTCGCCGAGCGGGACAAGCCGGGAGGGGTCGGGCGGCGGCGATCCGACCTCCGAGGAGACCGAGTCCACACGCTGGGCGCGGACAGCCGCCGCGCCACGGATCGCCTCGAGCACGCCGCGCCCGCCAAGCGCATTGGAAACCGAAAGGTCGTTCAGCGCCGGATCCATGCCCGGAAGAGCGCACGGAGCGGAAAAGAGCGCCGCCGCAATCCATGCGCGCACGTTCATGACTTCCCCCCGCAGCGCGCGCAGCGTCCGAAAAATTCCAGCGAATGGGTCAGGTTCCGGAAGCCGTGCTTCCGTGCCAGGGCCTCTTCGAAGTCGTGCAGGGGACAGGGGTCGGAGATGAGCAGCACCTTGCCGCAGCCGGTGCAAACGATGTGGTCGTAGTGGCGGGAGGGATCCTGCAGCTCGAAGTAACTGCACGGGCGCTGGAGGTTGACCTTGTGGACAACGCGCATTTTTTCCAGCAGGCTGAGGGTGCGGAAGACGGTGGCGTAATCCGGCCCGCGGCCGCTTTCCCCGGCCGCGGCCGTCTGGATCTCCCCGAGCGAGAGG
>CAZGNH010000408.1:0-4514 GCA_964527025.1 uncultured Chthoniobacterales bacterium
TGGTGGTGGCGGCGGGGACGCTGCTCGGGCGGTTGGTGTGGCGGTTGCGGTTGGCGGCTTGATTGCGGGGGGCGGGCCTGTGCATGGTGTGGGCCGTGACACGCGAACCGGTGCTTTCCCTGCTGGCTGTTCTGCTGCTGCGGGCCCTCTTTCTGACCGTAAGGTTGCGGCTGGATCCGCGCGCGCTCGATGAACTCGACTCGGTGCGGGGCAGCGCGATCCTCTGTTTCTGGCACAACCGGATTTTGGCCATCACCCTTGCCTTTCTGCGCCAATACCCCGCGGGCCGCCGCGGTGTGACCGTGCTCACCAGCCCGAGCCGCGACGGGGAATTGCTCGCGCGCATCATGGCCCGGCTGGGCATGGGGTCGGTGCGCGGATCGAGCTCGCGCCGCGGCGCAACGGCCCTGCGCGAACTCACCCGCCTCGTCGAAGCCGGAACCGACATCGCCATCACACCCGACGGGCCGCGCGGCCCGCGCTACGCCCTCGGCCCTGGCGCCATCCTCCTGGCCGGCACAACCGGCGCACCCATCCTGCCCATGCACGCCCGCTTCTCGCGTTCGCTGCGCATGAATACATGGGACGGCTTCAATGTGCCGTTGCCATTTTCCACCATTTCGGTCAGTGTCGGTCCCCTGATGCATGTGCCCGGCACCACCACCGACGGAGAATTCGAAGCCTTGCGCGCAAAACTGGAAAAGGAGCTGAGGGATGGGGCTCATTGACGGAAAAGCCGTTGCCGGAACCGTCCACGGGGAAACCGCGGCCCGTATTGCGGCGCTTGCCGCGCGCGGCATATGCCCCGGCCTTGCCGTCGTGCTCGTCGGAGAAGATCCCGCCTCCCGCGCCTACGTACGCTCAAAAGACAAACATGCCGCCACGCTGGGGCTCCACTCGGAAAAAATCGAGCTTCCCGCGGAGACCTCCCAGGAAGCCCTGCTGGCGGTCGTCGCACGCCTGAACGCCGATCCTGCCATCCACGGGATCTTGGTGCAATCGCCGCCGCCGCCGCACATTGACGAGGCGGCGGTCGTCGCGGCGATCGATCCCCGCAAGGACGTGGACGGGTTTCATCCGGTGAATGTGGCCAAGCTGGCCATGGACGACCCCTCCGGGTTTGTTCCCTGCACGCCGCTCGGGTGCCTGCGGCTTCTCGAGGCATCGGGCGTGGCGGTTTCCGGTGCGCGCGTGGTGGTGGTCGGTCGCAGCATGATTGTCGGGAAGCCGATGGCACTGCTCCTGATGCGCCGCGGCAAAGGCGGCGATGCGACCGTGACCGTCGCCCACTCGAGGACGAAAGACCTCGCCGCAACAACCCGCGAAGCGGACATCGTCATCGCGGCGATCGGGCGCCCGAAGGCCCTTGGAGCCGGCCACATCCGTGAGGGCGCGGTGGTGATCGACGTGGGCATCAACAGGGTGACCGACCCCTCCGCGCCGAAGGGAACACGGCTTGTCGGCGATGTTGATTTCGAGGCGGTTGCCGGACGCTGCGCCGCCATCACACCGGTTCCCGGCGGGGTCGGCCCCATGACCATTGCCATGCTCATGTCCAACACGGTCACCGCCTGCGAACGGCTCGCCGCCCCGGCAGGGTAACCCCCCCGGCAGCGCCGGCCGGAAAATTCTTTCCTGTCCATGGCTTGCCTCTTGCATTGCGCCACATGGCAAAACGATCTTAATTACTCTTTCAACCCGTGAAGCAAACCACCGCCGAAATTCCACGCAAAAGGCCCGCGGGACCCGCCTGCCGCTACCACGTCTCACCCCCAGATTCCATCACCCTTGCACTCGGCGACATCGACCCCCCCGAACGGATCCGCTCCCCGAAATTCGACCCCGAACGCCGCCTGACCCTCCCGTGCGCCGAGCTGTTCTCCAGACCGCAGCCCGCCGTCCACATCGCCCTGCTCGCCCGGCTTGCACCCTTGGACATCACCCCCGAGTTGCTCGATGACGAGTCGGTTCTTCTGCCCGTGCGCGCCTCGGTGCTCGCCCCGCGTTTTGTGATGCAGACGATCCGTGAGGTCATCGAGGAGCCGCCACCGCCCGAGCCACCCGTGGAACCGCTCATCGTGGAAAACACAGACGACGCGCCGCCGGATTCCCCGGCGGAGGCGACCGCCTCCGGGGTGACCGAAACGCCGCCTCCGGAACCCGCCTCCCCGGCGCCTCCCACGCCCCAACAGGATGCCGGACAAGATGCTCCGCCAACCAATGCGTGGAGGCCTTTTGCGGGAAAAGTGCGCGTCCCCATCATCCAACCGCCTGCAATACGGAAACCCTCCGATGCTCCCGGCAACCCCCCAGAGACCGGGGGGCTTCCTGCTGCGCCGCCCGGGACCACGGAGACTTCCGTTAAACCCCCTCTGCCCAAGAAGCGCCAATCCTTTCGCATCCTGCCCGTGCTCAAACGCAAAAGCCCCGCAGAAAGTGCACCACCGGTGAACCCTGTGGAGGCCCCATTGGAACAGGCACCCGCGGATGATCCTCCGTCTCCCGTCACCGGCATCGAACCCCCGCCCGAAGAGCCACCGGTTGACGCGCCCGCACCCGAACCCGCTCCCCCGCAGGTCACCCTCGAAACCCCTCCCGCCCAAGCGTCACCAGAGGAAATTCCTGCCGCCGAACCTCCCATTGGCTCCGAGGAACACACCATCCCGGATCCGGGACCCGGGCAGGCCGCGGCCATTGCCACCACTCTGCATCTTGACGACGAAGGAGACAGCACCCTCGCGGCACCCTGCGCTGAGAAGATCCAGGAACTTTTCCTCACCGAGGAGACGCTCACCCTCGACCGGGTTCTCTCCCTCTGTGGCGGGCTCCCCGGCATCCGCGCCTGCATCCTTGCCAAGGGATCCCTTGTCCTCGGCAGCCACAATGTCCCCGACGGCATCGACCTTGTTTCGCTCACTGCAAACGCCGCGCAGATGCTGCAGGCCATCCGTTCCTCCTCGATGCGCATGGGTCTGGGCAGCATCCCCGCGATCACCGTTCACTCGGAAAAAGGCCCTGTGAGCTTCCTGCATGCGGACGACCTTGCCCTGCTTGTGCTGCATGCGGACAGGGGGTTTGTGCCGGGCGTGCGCGAGCGCCTCCACAGTGTCGTCAAAACCCTCGGGGCCTCTCCGCTGCCCTTGCCCGTCGAAAGCACAGGACCATGATCGATCTCATTCAGAAAGGGGGGCCGCTCATGTGGCTTGTCATGGTGTGCAGCATCACGGCCCTCGGCGTGTTCCTCGAACGCCTGTTTTACTTCCACCGGGCGTCGATCAATGCCGGAGAAATGCTCCGGGGGCTTGCCAACACACTGCGCAGGGAGGATTTCGCCGAGGCCCTGCACGAGTGCGCCGCGACCCCGGGTCCCGTCGCACGCGTCGCCCATGCCATCATCCTGCGCCACGACATCCCCCGCTCGGAATTGCGCGACGTGGCCACCGAGGCCGGCCAACTCGAGGTGCCCCGGCTCGAACGCAACCTCCCCCTTCTTGCCACGGTCGCCTATACGACGCCCCTGCTCGGCCTGTTGGGGACCATTCTCGGCCTGCTCCAGATGTTCCAGATCATCGGCGCGCAGGGGGGCGGTGCGACAGCCACCGAAATCGCCGAAGGAGTTTACTGGGGATTGCTCACCTCGGCCGCCTCGATCGCGGTGGCCATCCCCGCCTTCGTCGCCTACAGCTACCTCTCGGCCCGCGTGAACGACTTCCTGCGCGACATGGAACGCACGGGCATCGAACTGCTCGCCGTGCTCGACGAAATCCGCTCCCGCACAAAAAACCCATGAAGCTGCTCCGGGCGCAGCCGCCGCCGCCGGCCATCCTCTTTGTGGTGGCGGCCATCCAACTGCCCCTCCTCATCGTGCTCTTTTTCCTGATCGGGTCGTCGTTTTTGCTCCAGCCGGGCATCTCCGTCTCGGTGCCCGATTCCCCGTTTGTGCTCTCTCCCCGGACGGCACCCAAGGTTGTGGCCATTCCCCCTCCCCCTTCGACCGCGGTGTTTTTTGACGGTGCGCCGACCGATCTGGCGGGGTTGAGGGAATCGCTGGAGGGGCTGCGCGGAAGCACGCACACGATTGTGATCCGGGCCGACCGTCTGGCGGTGTATGACCGCGTGGTCGAAGCCATGAACATCGCCCTCGATGCGGGATTTCCCGTGGTGTTGGCAACCGGGGATGAAGCGGGCCTGCCATGAGGGTGCGTGATCCCCTGGCCCTCCTTTTTGACTGGCCGGCGAGGCACGTGGTGCATTTGGGGTTGCCGTTGGCGGTGGTGCTTTCGGTTCTGGCCCATGCGGCCGGGTTGATGGCCTTCCGCCTGAAGCCTCCGCCGATGCCGGACATCCTGCGGCGTTCGGCCGAGGTGTATTTTTTTCAAGGCGGTTCCGGGTCGTTGATGGGCGGTGTGATCGAGGCCGCCAATCCGGGGCTGTTTTCCCCGGCGGCGGTTGAAGACCCCTCGGTCTGGCAACTGCCCGCAACGCGCTACCGCTCCTCGATCGAAGAATGGAGC
>CAZGNH010000409.1:0-1524 GCA_964527025.1 uncultured Chthoniobacterales bacterium
GCCGAGGAACCCGCCGCGGTGGGATGCGAGCAGGGATTCCAGCGCGACAGCGTCAAGGCCGCTGCCGCCGATGCCCGCGCCAATCGCGTAGAGCAACGAACGGGGCTGGCCGGGATCGGAGTTTTGGTTCATGAAAAGGCAATGCGTGAGTCTCCTCAAGACAGGCGTCCGGCGCAAGACCATGCGCGCACCCTGCGGGTCGCCCTCGTGCGCCGCGGCTTCTCGGAACCCGGCGGCGCCGAGGCCTCCCTCCTGCGCCTCGCCGGCGGACTCGCCGCCGCAGGCCTCGAACCCGCGCTCGTCACTTCCGCCGAGTGGCCCGCCGCCGCATGGAACCACGGCCCCATCACACGCCTGCCCGGCAACACCCCCACCGCCTTCGCCTCCGCCTTCCTCCGGGTCAAAGACCGCTTCGATGTCAGCCTGAGCCTCGACCGGACCCCGGGATGCGACGTGTACCGCGCCGGGGACGGGGTCCATGCCGCATGGCTGGCGCGGCGTGCGGCCTTCGGGCCGAAGTGGAAGGCGTTCCTGCGCCGGTGGAATCCCAAGCACGCGGCCCTCATGATTCTCGAGCGCGAGGTCTTCCGCCATGCACGCATGGTCATTGCCAATTCCCGCATGGTCGCCGGTGAAATCGCCGCGTGGCACGGGCTGCCGGAGGAACGCGTGCGTGTCATTTACAATGGAATCGGCGGAGCGCTGCCCGTGGTGGACCGGCCCCTCGCGCGCGAACGCCTCGGAGTGGGCGCGGAGGAATTCTGTATTTTGTTTGTCGGCACCGGCTGGGAGCGCAAGGGTCTCGTCCATGCGATCCGGGCCGTTGACTCGCTGCCATTTGAGGCAACCCTGCTCGTGGCGGGCCGCGGGAGACCCACCGCGCGCGCCGGACGCCGCACCCGCTTCCTCGGGGCCACACGCGACCTGCCCGCGATCTTTTCCGCCGCCGACGTCTTTCTCCTGCCAACCCTCTACGACCCGTTCTCGAACGCCTGCCTCGAAGCCTCGGCCGCCGGCCTGCCGGTCGTCACAACCACCGCCAATGGATTTTCGGAAATCCTCACCGCCGGGGTTGACGGGGATGCCGTCTCACCGGGAGACGTGCCGTCCATTGCGTCCCGGCTGGCGTATTGGCGCGGACGCGACCGGGAAGAAACCGCCCGCGCCTGCCGCGCGCTCGCCGGACGGTATTCACTCAATGAAAATGTCTCGCGCACGATCGCAGTGCTGCGGGCTTTGCCCGCGGAAATCAGCGGCGGTCCGGGAAGTGGTTGAGGGCGGTTGTGCCCGCCCAAGTGAAGTGGCTTCGGATGCTGGCGGTGATATAGTCTTTGGCGCGGGCGACACTTTCGGCGAGCGGGAAACCGCGGGCGAGGTTTGCCGCGACGGCGGCCGAATACGTGCAGCCGGTCCCGTGGTCGGAGGCCCCCCGCACGAACGGCGCGGAAAATTCTTGCGTCCCCTCCCCGTCCACAAGCACATCCCTTGCCACCGCGCCCCCGAGGTGGCCCCCCTTGGCAAGCA
>CAZGNH010000410.1:0-2222 GCA_964527025.1 uncultured Chthoniobacterales bacterium
GACGGCTTGCTCGAGATGGCCGTGCCGCGAGAGCAGATCAAGGGCGCGATACCACTCGCGCCCGCCGGGAAAGGCCCCGCCGTAGTTCTTGTCGATATCCGCAACCGCCAAGTCGGCCAGCCCCTGCGCTTCTTCCGGGGTGGCGATCCCCTCCATCACGGCGAGCGCATTGGAATTGGGATTCCCGTCACGGGTCACCAGCACTTCCGTCCTGTCCGCTCTCGAAACCCGCCGCGCGCCGTAGGCGCCGGTCTGCGGGTTGCGCATGGCGCTGGCGCGGATCGCGGCGATGATTTTGCCCGACAACTCCTCGAAGTGGCGCCGGTCTTCTTCTTCTCCGAATTGCCCGGCCATCCACGCCGATTTTTGCAGTAGGTCCAGCCAGCGGCCAAGTGTGACATAGAGCCCGTGCGACCAGGAGCGGGCTCGTCCGCGCAGGGCCGTGATTTGCTGGGTGTGGTCACCGGTCCAAGTCATCGGAGCTCCAGGTAACCAGGTGCGCACATCGTTGTAGGCAGAAAGAGGGAAGTTACGAATGGCGTCCAGATAGCGTTCTCCCTTCTCACCCTCCCAGTAGGAATCCACATAGTGCCGGATCAGCGGATAATAGTCCCGCACGGTTTCACGGTCCCCGAAATAGGCCAGATAAGCCCACGGCAGATCGATCACCGGGGATTCATGGATGGGGCCGGCACTGCTGGACCGGGCCCGGTGGGCGCGCAGGGTCAGCGTTTGCCCGGAGGTCCGGCCGTCGGGCAGAACCCAAAGCTTCTGGTTCTCGAGAAACGAGCGATAGACCAGGGAAAAGTCGGCAGACGCGGTGATGAGCGGAGCCGCCCAGGTCCACGGCCAGGTGGTTTGGTTGCGCTCGGTGGTGTTGTCCCAGCTCATCGACTGCGTGTTTTGCAGCGTCGAGGCCACCGCCGCGGCAAACAACCGCTCGAAGATCGGCTCGGAGCATTCGAAGCGGTGATGCAGCGGCAGATCATTATGGACCAGCAGACCCGTTACCGTTTGCAAATCCGGGGTAAAATCCAGCCCAGTGACCTCGACATAGCGCACCACTTGCGGCGAATACTTTGCCTGCCAGACCGTTTCGCCCCGACCGTCCGGCCTGCAGGCCCACGTCGTGATCCCCAAGGGCTGGCGCGTAATACCGCCCCGCCCGTAGGAAGGACCGAGCACCGCAGAGGAGCGCGACTTGCAGAGGAGCATCCCCGGCGTCAACTCGCGCGTCGCGCCGTCCGGGTAACGCGGCGGACAATGCATCCCAGCGGATTGCTGCTGCCCGTTCCAGGCATATTCGGAAGGCCGGACGAAAACCATCGTATCCTGCGCCGCGGGGAGTTTCAATTCGATCAAACCGGTGAAGGTCTCGGGAAATTCGAAAACCCACACGCCGGGTTGCGGCTCCTTCACCGCCACGGGCTGGATGGTGCGGATGACGCGCTGGGGCTGGATGCTCTGCGCGAGGCTCACCGGGTTGCCCACCGGTTCGGTCCGCGTCGCGGGCGCCACCCATGCGCTGTCATCGAAGCCGGTCTCGTCCCACCCGGACGGCTCGGCCGTGGCGTCATAAACCTCACCGAGCCAATAATTGCTGGCCAGCAAGCCGCCGGTTCCCTGCTTCCAGGTTTCGTCCGTGGCGAATATTTCGCGCGTCCCGTCTTCGTATTCCACCTCCAACTCCGCGCGCAGGGCCGGTGGATTATAAAGATCGGCAAATTCCGGGAAGGGCCAGGCAATCGTCTCGCGGGCCAGCCCGTCGGCCAGCACCAAACCCAGTGCATTACGACCGGGCTGCAGCTTGTCGGTCACATCATAGCTCACATAACGGACCGCCTCCGAATACTGCGTGACGGCTGGCGAGAGCAAGGCATCCGACACCGGCTGCCCGTTGATCCGCGCCTCCGCGAAGCCGATGGCCCCATAGCGCAAGCGGGCGGACTTGACCGGCTTGGACAATTCGATCTCGCGCCGGAAATAGGGTGCCTTGACCAACTGCTCGGCCGCACCGAGGATTTGCCTGTCGAAGAGTCCGTCCTGTTTCGGCGGAGCCTTCAGCGATTCCGTCGGTAAAATGGCCATGCGCGTCCACCGCCGGAAATCATCGCTGTTGTTAACCGTATCCTCCGCAGCCTCGATCCACTTGGCTTGCCAATCGTCCGATCGCGGAGCCGTTTCGAACCGCGCCGGCTCCGACCAAGCGCTCGCCGCCTCTT
>CAZGNH010000411.1:0-1757 GCA_964527025.1 uncultured Chthoniobacterales bacterium
GTTTGTCAACAGAAAAATTGCTGCCGATGAGAATTTTTCGGGGGCGGGGAAGTGGGGGCCGCGCGGGGTGAACACGGGCGGTTGTCGGGGGCCAGCGGAGGAAATGCGCAACTGGTCGGGTGAACTCCGTGGCTTGAGGCGTTGCCTCTTTATGTGGTCAGGCTCCAATGGCGGAGACTCGGACCATTTTTCAACCACGCTCAGAAAGCGAAACACCTTTTGTTTCATAAAGGAAAGAATGATCTTGATGGGGAGACCCTTGATGGTTTAGTTTTGGGGGCGTTGTGCGTCCGAACATTCTTTTTATTCTGACTGATCAGCAGCGTTTTGATCACGTGGGCCTTGCGGGTTTGGGGGGTGTTGAGACGCCGCATTTGGATCGGCTTGGGACCGAGGGGGTATGGATGAACCGCGCGTATTGTCCTTCGCCGATTTGCACGCCGACGCGGTTGTCGCTGCTCACGGGGCTTTATCCATCGACGCACGGTGGGTATTCGATTGGCGTGACGGCGCGGCCGTTTCCGGAGTTGACGGTGCCCGGGGCTCTGGCTGCGGGCGGTTACCGCACGGGGATAGTGGGGAAGACGCATTTTGTGGCGCGTCCGGACGAAGCGGCACACATGGCGGGGGGGAGGAACCCCGACCCGGCGTTTTTTCGCGAGTGGAACGGTCCCTATTGCGGATTCGACTATGTGCGGGGAGCGGACGGGCACACGATCAACCACATCCCCGCGATGCACTACCGGGTCTTTCTCGAGGAGGCGGGCGTGGACTATCAGCAGTGGTTTCCGCGCATGGGGCCGGACTACGACCACTCGCGGTGCGGGCTGTGGAACATCCCCCCGGAGTATCACGACACGACATGGGTGACCGGTTTGACCCGGGAGTTCATCCGCGACAACGCCGGACGTCCGTGGTGCTGCTGGGCATCTTATCAGGACCCCCATGAGCCCTTTGTCTGCCCCGATCCGTGGTATTCCTCGGTGGATCCGACACGGCTTCCGTTATGCGAGGGCTACCGCGAGGGCGAGTTCGATGGCAAGCCGGAGATTTACCGGATGTTGTTTAACGGGGATATGGAGAGTGTGAGCGACGGGCATGGGGTGCCGTGCGTGTATTTTGACGAGCCTGCGGCGGAGAAGAAGGCGCGGGCGATGCAGGCGACGCTGGGGATGGTCCGGTTTCTCGATCATGGGGTTGGCGAGCTCCTGCGGGCACTCGAGGAAACCGGCCAGGCCGACAACACGCTGGTGGTCTTCACGAGCGACCACGGTGAGATGCACGGACACCACGGCTTCTGGGGAAAGGGATTGACCGCCTACGACGACTGTCAGCGGGTTCCGCTCCTCATCTGGGGGCCGCGGCTTTTCAGCCGCACCGGACGGCAGGAGGCACTCGTCAATCTTGTCGATCTTCCCGCCACGTTCCTCTCGCTGGCGGGCGTCACCGACTACCCGCACACCCAGGGGATCGACCTTCTGCCGTTCCTCCGCGGAGAGCAGGATGACACGCAGGAGGAGACCCTCGTCGAATGCCGGGTCAACCAGCGGCTTCTCAACCAGATCACCCTCGTGACCCGGCGCCACAAGCTCGTCATCACCCGCGGGTTCCAGCCGGGCGAACTCTACGATCTGGAAGCCGACCCCGACCAATACGCGAACCTCTGGAACGATCCCGCCCACCAGACATTGAAACAGGAACTTCTCGTGCGCCTCGCCGAAAAACGCATGCGGGCCGACCCCGCGTTCGTTCCGCGC
>CAZGNH010000412.1:0-12289 GCA_964527025.1 uncultured Chthoniobacterales bacterium
CCATCGCCCTCGGGCAGAACCGCAGAAAATAAAAAAAACCCGTTTCCCGCCTGCCAAAGAAGCTCGACGAGGAAGTCGCCCGCCTCCACCTCGAAAAAATCGGGGTCAAGCTCACCCGGCTCACCAAAGACCAGGCGGACTACCTGGGCATTCCGGTCGAAGGGCCCTACAAGCCCGAGCACTACCGCTACTGAGCCCCCCGCGGCATGATCATCCGCACAACCGCCCGCCCGCGCGCCGGGCTGATCGGGAACCCGTCGGACGGATACTTCGGACGCACAATCGCCTTCACTTTCGACAATTTTTCCGCGCAGATCGAGCTGTGGGAGTCTCCCGACCTCGAACTGCTGCCAAGCCGCCGCGACCACTCGGTTTTTGAAAGCCTCGGGGCCCTCCACAACGACGTGAAGACCCACGGGTATTACGGGGGATTCCGTCTGCTGAAGGCGACCGCCAAGGCGTTTTTCGAGTATTGTCAGACGCGCGGCATCGCGCTCGACGCGCGCAACTTCACCCTCCGCTACACCTCCGATATCCCGAACCGCGTCGGACTGGCCGGTTCGAGCGCTATCATTGTGTCCTGCGCGCGGGCTCTGATGGGGTTTTACAACGTAACCATCCCGCGGCACTCGCTGGCGAACCTCGCCTTGTCGGTCGAGAATCACGAACTGGGGATTCCGGCGGGTCTGCAGGACCGGGTGGCCCAGTGCTACGAGGGGCTCGTCTTCATGGATTTCGACCGGGCGCTGATGGAGGGCCGCGGCTACGGAACGTATGAGCAGCTGGATCCGTCGTTCCTGCCGCCGGTCTATATCGCCTACCGCGAGGATCTCTCGGAGGGCACGGAAGTTTATCACAACGATCTTCGGGCGCGCTGGCAGAAGGGCGATCCGGAGGTGATCGAGGCGGTGGCATTCTGGGCGGATTTGACCCTCCGGTTCCGCGAGGCGCTGGTGGCGGGGGACACGGGCGCGATGCACGAAGCCATCAACGCAAACTTCGACCGCCGCGCGGCCCTCTACGACGTCGGCGACGGAAACCGCGAAATGGTGGAAGCCGCCCGGCGGGCCGGTGCCAGCGCGAAGTTTGCCGGCAGCGGAGGAGCCATTGTCGGGATCTGCGACGACGATGCGACGTTTGACCGCCTGACCCGCGCTCTCGAACCCATGGGAATCCGCGTGATCCGCCCGCGGATTCCGGGTCTCGACGACCCGTCGTGAAGGCCATCATTCCGGCGGCGGGCCTCGGGACCCGCTTCCTGCCCATCGCCAAGGCTGTTCCGAAGGAGATGATGCCCGTGGGAGACCGGCCGGTCATCGACCACGTGGTCGCCGAAGCGGTCGCGTCGGGCTTCGATGAAATCCTGATCATCCTCTCAAAAGGCAAGGAGAGCATCCGGCACTATTTCGAGCCCGACCCCCAGCTCGAGAGGCACCTTGAAGAGAAGGGCCGCCTCGAGGCCCTCGTGGCCGTGCGGCGTGCCACGTCGATGGGCCGCATCCACTACGCATACCAGCACGAGATGCGCGGACTGGGCGATGCCATTCTGGTGGGGCGCGGGTTTGTCGGCTCCGACGGCCCGGTGGCGGTTCTTCTTGGCGACACGATCGTGCGCGGCCCCTCGGCCCTGCCGGACATGCTCGAAGCTTGGCGTCTCGAGGGCCTCTCCTCGGTCGCCCTCGAACCCTGCCCCTCCGACCGCGTGCAGCGCTACGGAATCGCCGGCGGACACGCAACCGCCCGCCCCGGCGTCTTCCGCCTCGACCGTGTCGTCGAAAAACCGCGCCCCGAAGACGCCCCGGTCCTCCTCAAGGCGAACGGAACCCCCCTCCCCCCGCACGCCTTCGCCGCCCGCTACCTCTTCGATCCCGCCATCTTCAACATCCTCGAAACCACCCCTCCCGGCCTCAACGAGGAGGTCCAGCTCACCGACGCCATGCGCACCCTGCTCGAACGCCGCGGCATGCTCGGAATCCCCACCCCCGGACGCCGCCTCGATATCGGAACCCCCGCCGGCCTCGCCGCCGGCGCGCGCGAACTCACCGCCGGCGCGGATTGAACACCCCGGTCTGCATCTCCGGATTGCGCTCTTTCCGGATGAATGGAATCCCCTTGAGCCAAAGACGCAGTGCCTGCCAGTGGATGAGGGTGATAACCTTGAGGGTGATGAACGGATACTTGGCGGTGAGGGCCAGCAGAGAGCGCGTGGTGAGCGGACGGCTCTTGCCGGTCAGCGAGCTGACAAGGATGCGCTCCTCCCCGCGGTAGTCGTCAATCAACACCGCAAGGCGTTCGCCGGGAACCTCGAAGCGGAAATCAAAGGCCAGATCCAGCGCCGAAAACGGGGAGACGTAAAAATACTTCACGGCCCGCGCGTGGAATTTCCCGTCCACGACCGGCACCAGATACGGCTTGAGCTCGCGGAACGTGTTTCCCACCTCGGCGATGGCGGCCAGCGGGCTTCCATCCCCCCGGTGGCAATACCAAATCGAAATCGGGTTGAACGTGTAACCGAGAAACCGCAGGTTGGTCAGCAGGCTGATGCGCGCCGGACGCTCGGTGATCCCATGGCTCCCGAGAAACGCTTCCACATTGGCCCGCGGCGTCCCGTCCACCATCCGGAAATGATCCCGGTCGCGGAAGCTGTAGATGCCCGGCGCGTTGACCCCCAGAAACGGAATCCTGCGCGGCAGGTCGCCGAGCGCATCCACGTCGAGGTGGAAGAGGAAGATTGTGTTGAGGAACTCGTGGCGTTTCGGCCAGAGGCGCCGGTGGAAGACGGTGCATTCGTACAGACACGGGGCCGCGGTCATGAAGCGATACGTTCGCGCAGGAGCCGGGCGAGGTAGAGGCCGGCGCTGTAGGCGTCCTCGTGGAATCCGTATTTGAAGTAGCTTCCGCAGAAGAAGACCCTCTGGGAGCGGGACTGGGTGTTGAGAGTGTGGAGTTCGTCCTGGGCTTTGGCTGCCTCGAGGTTGAAGACCGGATGTTCGTAGGTGGTTTGGTAGAGGACGTGGGAGGCGGGGATGGCGTCCTGAGAATTGAGGGAGACGAAGTAGTCGCGTTTGCGCGAGACCCCCTGGAGGGCGTTCATCCAGTAATGGGTCGTGGCCGAACGGCGCCCGTCGCGCCCGACGATCCGGTAATTCCACGAGGCCCATGCACGGCGGCGGCGGGGCATGACCCCCGGCCATGTGTGGAGCGTGGCGGAATTTTCCTGATAGCGGAAGGCCCCCAGCAGGCGGCTCTGCGCGGGCGTGGGCGCGGCGAGTGCCGCAAGGGCTTCGTCCGCATGGCAGGCGAGCACCACCCGGTCGAATTCCCGGCGGCTCCCATCGGCAAAGGTCACGACCGCGTGCCTTTCATTTTCCGTGACTGCACACACCGGGGCCGAAAGCACGGGTTCCCCGACTGCCTCGAGGATTTTCCGCACGTAGGTTTGCGCCCCGCCGCCGACCGTGAACCACGGGTGGTGGGTCGTCACCCCAAGAAACCCGTGGTTGTGAAAAAACCGGATGAGGGTCGAAGCGGGGAAATCCAGCACATCGTGCGCATCGGTGCACCAGACAGCCGAGCTCATGGGCACAAGGTAAAGGTCGAGGAAGTCGTCCCCGAGCCGGTTCTTTGCGACAAACTCGCGGAGCGTGAGGCCGTCGGGGTTTTCAAGGGAGGCGCGGGCGATCCGGAAGAAGCGGAAGATTTGGCGCAGGAGGGCGTAAAAGCGCGGGTTCAGGAGGTTGCTCCGTTGGGCGAAGAGTTTGTTCGGGCCCATGCCGTTGAATTCGATGTTCCGGGGAACATGCTGCACGCTGAAGGACATTTCGGAGGGCTTGACCTCAACCCCGAGGTTTTCAAAAAGCCCGAGAAGGTTCGGGTAGGTCACCTTGTTGAAGACGATGAACCCGGTATCGATGGGAACCGGGGTCCCGTCTTCGTCGACAGTGACCGTGTTCGTGTGGCCGCCGACACGGTCCTGCTTGTCGAAAAGCGCGAGGGAGGCGACATCCCGCAGATTCCAAGCACACCCCAACCCCGCCACCCCGGTCCCCACAATCGCAATCTCCCCTTTCATGATATTCCCCGTCGGCCCGTGGATGGGCCTCTGCTCACCGGTAAACCCGTTCGGGCACCGGTTTCAAATCGTGGACGATGTGGAGGGCAGCCATGACCCGCAGGATGTAGTAGCTGATGTCGATTTCCCACCAGTAAAACCCTTGGCGCGCCGAGGCTTGGTAGTGGTGGTGGTTGTTGTGCCACCCCTCCCCCAGCGTGACGAGGGCAAGAAGGAGGCTGTTGCGGCTCTCGTCGCCGGTCTCGAACCGCTTGCTCCCGAGCGTGTGGGCGAACGAATTCACCGCACACGTTGCGTGAAACAAAAACACCGTGCTGATAAAAAATCCCCAGACAACCATCTGCCACCCGCTCGTCCCGAGTCCCGGCGCCCACGCCTCGAGCACCGCCCCCAACCCGTAGAGCACAGCCACCAGAAGCAGCGGCCCGATCAAATCGAAACGGTTCAGAAACACAAGCTCCGGGTATTTGGCCAGATCTTTGACCCTGTCGTAATCGGTCGGGAAGTTTCTGCTGCTGGTGAGCCAGCCGACGTGGGACCAGAGAAACCCCTTGTGGTGCGGCGAATGGGCGTCGTGCTCCTCGTCGGAATGCGCATGGTGGTGCCGGTGCACCGCCGCCCACCAGAGCGGTCCGCGCTGCACGGCCGTGAGACCCGCCAGCGCGAACACAAACTGCCATGCCCTCGATGTCTTGAAGGCCCGGTGGCAAAAGTAACGGTGATAAAGACCCGTGACCGCAAACATGCGGATCACATACAGGGCCGCCGCAACCGCCACCGCAACCGGACTCCACCCCACCCAGATCACCCCCAGACACCCCACATGCAGGATAATGAACGGAATCGCCCGCTTCCACTCCATCCGTTCCGGCATCTGCCTCACAGCCTCGGCTCCTTCAGGAAAATGGTCGGAGTCAATGGCACCCACCACGGCATCCCATGCGGTTTTCAGAAAATTCATCGATTGCGGCAAACTCCCAACATAGGCCGTACCGGCGCCGACGCCAGTTGTTTTTACCTCACCCCTCGTCGCCCCCGAGGGAGAGCACGTCAAGGATCCGGTTGAGATCCTCCGTGCCGTAATATTCGATGGCAATGGTTCCGCGCTTTTCACCATGATGAATTACGACGCGGGTCGCCAAACGGTGCATGAAAAGATTCTGCACCCTCTGGATGGCGGGAGAGAGTTCCGCGTTCTTCGGGGACCCGGACTTTTTTCCGGCGGGTTTGCCAAGCCGCCGGGCGGCAAGCTTCTCGGCCGCGCGAACCGACGCGCCCTGCCGGATAATCTCCTCCGCAAGCGCCTTTTGCTCCCCGGGCGTCCTGAGTGAAAGCAGCACCTTCGCGTGCCCGACCGAGATACGCCCGGTCTTCAAATACCCGCGCACCTCCCCGTCAAGCCCGAGCAACCGCATGGAATTGGCCACCGCCGCGCGGCTCTTGCTCACACGACGGGCGATCTCCTCCTGCTTCATCCCGAAATCCCGGTGCAGGCGCTCGTAGGCGGCCGCCTCCTCGATGGGATTCAAATCCTCACGCTGCAGGTTCTCGATCAGTGCCAGCTCCAGAACCTCACGATCGCTCGCCGTCCGCACAATCACCGGCACCTCCGCAAGTCCAACCTCCCGGGCCGCACGCCACCGACGCTCGCCGGCAATCAACTCGTGGCTCGATCCGACCTTGCGCACAATGAGCGGCTGGATGATGCCCCGCTCCCGGATGCTCTCAACCAACTCCTGCAAATGCTCCCCGCGGAACTCCTCGCGCGGCTGCAGCGGGCTTGGAATGATTTCCGCCAAAGGGAGGTTCTGGATGCGCTCCCCCAACTCCTCAACCGGTGCGGGTGCCGCAACGCGCGAGTTGATCAGGGCGCCGAGCCCTTTGCCGAGTGCCTGCTTTGCCATGGGACGCGCCGCACATTACACCACCCCTCCCATACCTTGACAAGCATCCCGCCGCAAAAAGGGCGCAAGACCCTTTTTGGTTCCCGGTGCTTATCTGCGGCGTTTGACTTTGAGTTGGGCGAGGGATTTTTGGAGGGAGGCCTGGACGGTGGCGTGTTCTTCGCCGTGGAGTTTTTGGTCGCGCATGGCTGTTTCGGCGCGGCGCATGGCCTCTTCGGCGGCGGAGAGGTCGATTTCGTCTTCGCGCAGGGCCATGTCGGTGAGCACCGACACCTTGTCTGCCAGGACCTCGACGAAGCCGCCGCCGACGGCAAGGCGGATTTCGGTGCCCCCCTGCATCACGCGCAGTTCGCCCGGTTCGATGCGGGTCATCAACCCGACATGGCCGGGCAAAATTCCGAGTTCCCCTTCGAGACCGGGCACGACGACACTCTCGACTTCGCCGGTGAAGGACCGGGCCTCGGGGGTCACAATTTCAAGCAGCAGGGGCATGGCAAAGGGGTGCGCGGCTCACGATTTGATCTGGTCGATGGAACCTTTCATGTAGAAATTGCCCTCGGGCACGCCGTCGTGCATGCCGTCGAGGATTTCCTTGAACCCGCGGATGGTCTCCTGGACGGACACATACTGGCCGGGTGCGCCGGTGAAGATTTCGGCCACATGGAAGGGCTGGCTCAGGAAGCGCTGGATTTTGCGCGCGCGGAAGACGGTGAGTTTGTCATCGGGCGAAAGTTCGTCCATGCCGAGAATGGCGATGATGTCCTGAAGGTCTTTGTAGCGCTGGAGGACTTTCTGGACGCCGCGGGCGACGGCATAGTGTTCCTCGCCGACGATTTCGGGTGCGAGGGCTTTCGAGGTCGAGGCGAGCGGATCGACGGCCGGATAAATGCCCAGTTCGGCGATTGAGCGTTCGAGGACGATGGTTGAGTCGAGGTGGGCGAATGTGTTGGCTGGGGCGGGGTCGGTCAGGTCGTCGGCGGGCACATAGACCGCCTGGAAGGAGGTGATGGATCCCTTGGTGGTCGAGGTGATGCGTTCCTGGAGGTCGCCCATTTCGGCTGCGAGGGTGGGTTGGTAGCCGACGGCGCTGGGGGTGCGTCCGAGCAAGGCGGAGACCTCCGAGCCCGCCTGGGAGAACCGGAAGATGTTGTCGATGAAAAGGAGCACATCCTGGTTTTTCTCGTCGCGGAAGTATTCGGCCATCGAGAGGGCTGAAAGGGCAACCCGCAGGCGGGCCCCCGGCGGCTCGTTCATCTGCCCGTAAACAAGGGCCACCTTCGATTCCTCGATTTTGTCGAGTTTGATGACCCCCGCCTCGCTCATTTCGCTGTAGAGGTCGTTGCCTTCGCGCGTGCGTTCGCCGACCCCCGCGAAGACCGAGTAGCCCCCGTGCCCCTTGGCGATGTTGTTGATGAGTTCCATGATCACGACGGTCTTCCCGACTCCCGCACCGCCGAAGGCCCCGACCTTGCCGCCTTTGGTGAAGGGACAGATCAAATCAATGACCTTGATGCCGGTCTCGAGGACCTGCGCCTTGGTGTCCTGGTCCACAAGGGCCGGCGGCGGGCGGTGGATCGGATACTTTTTGGTGAAGGGAACCGGGCCGCGTTCGTCGGTCGGCTCGCCGACCACGTTGAAAATGCGTCCGAGCACACCCTCGCCGACCGGCACCGAAATGGGGGCGCCTGTGTCGAGGACCTGCATGCCTCTTTTGAGCCCCTCGGTCGAGTTCATGGCGATGGAGCGCACCCACCGTTCGCCAAGGTGCTGTTGCACTTCGAGCGTGAGCTTTTGTTCGACTCCGCCCGGGGAAAACGTGATCTCGAGGGCGTCGTAAATTTTTGGCAGGGAGCCGTGTGCGGTGTCGAATTCGACATCGACGACGGGCCCGATGATTTGGACAATTTTTCCTGTGGTGCTCATGGATTGGCTAATTGAGCGCGCATTGCGCAGTTGCGATTTCAAGGATTTCGTTGGTGATCGCGGCTTGGCGGGCTTTGTTGTATTCGAGGGTGAGATCTTTGACGAGGTTGCGGGCGTTGTCGGTGGCGCTCTTCATGGCGACCATGCGGGCGCTGTGCTCCGAGGCGCGGGTGCCGAGCATGACCTGGTAAATTTCGAAGTGGATGTAGAAGGGGAGGATTTCGTCGAGGACGGCTGGCGCGCTGGGTTCGATGAGGATTTGGCGGTCCTTCCATGTGGCGTCGGCGGCTTCTTCAGGGGGGGCGATGAGGCCCATTTCCTCGAGGCCGGTGATCGGGAGGATCGGGATGGCGGTGGGGATCTGGCTCAGGGTGTTGACGAAGCGCGGGAAGAGGACGGTCACCCGGTTGGCCTTTCCCTCGAGGAAGCGGTCGATGACGAATTTCGAGATGGTTTTGGATTCGAGGAAGGTGGGGTGGTCTTTGAGGGGAAATTCGGCGACCATGGTTCGTCCCGTGCGGGCGAGGATCTGGGTGCCCTTGCGGCCGACGGAGACGAAATCGGTGGTTTCCCTGTCGAAGGCCATCGCTTCGCGGAAAAGGTTTGTGTTCATTCCGCCGCAGAGTCCGCGGTCGGTGCTCAGCAAAACGACCGTCCCGCGCCCGCCCTCGCGTTTCTCGAGGAGCGGGTGGGCGCCGCTGGTGACCCGGTCGCGCAGCGACACAAGCACGCGGTTGAGCAGGACGGCATACGGCTGGCCGTTGATGGCGGCCTGCTGGGCCTTGCGCATTTTCGAGGCGGCCACCATCTGCATCGCCTTGGTGATTTGCGAGGTGCTCTTGACCGACCGGATGCGGCGGCGGATGTCACGGAGTGAGGCCATGGGTTATCGGAATTTTCTCAGGCGTTGAATTTTTGGAATTCGGCGACTGCCGCCTCGAGCTCCGCTTCGATCTCGTCGTCAAACTTCCCGCGCGCATGGATTTTTTCCAGGATTGCCTCCTTGCGGGTTGTGAGGAATTCTTCAAGTTTGTTTTGGAAGACCTTGACCGCGTCGACCGCGATGCCGTCGAAAAACCCTTTTTGGACGGCCCAGATGACGGCGGCTTGGAGCCGGGCTTCGAGAGGGCGGTGCTGCGGTTGTTTGAAGAGTTCGACGATCCGCTGGCCGCGGTCGAGCTGGGACCGGGTCCCTGCATCGAGGTCGCTTCCGAATTGGGCGAAGGCCGCCAGTTCGCGGAACTGCGCGAGGTCGTTCTTGAGCTTGCCGGCCACCTGCTTGATCGCCTTGATCTGGGCGGCCGACCCCACGCGCGAAACCGACAACCCCACCGAAATGGCCGGTCGCACCCCCTGATAAAACAGATCGCTTTCGAGATAAATCTGCCCGTCGGTGATCGAGATCACGTTGGTGGGAATGTAGGCGGAGACGTCGCCGGCCTGTGTCTCGATGATCGGCAGGGCGGTGAGAGAGCCATTGCCGGCGGCTTCGCTGAGCCGGGCCGAGCGTTCAAGCAGGCGGCTGTGGAGGTAGAAGACATCGCCGGGATACGCCTCGCGGCCCGAGGGTCGCCGCAAAAGCAGAGACACCTGCCTGTAGGCCGCCGCGTGCTTCGAGAGATCGTCGTAAACAATCAGGGCGTCCATCCCGTTGTCCATGAACCACTCGCCCATGGCCGCTCCGGAAAACGGCGCGATGTATTGGTCCGCGGCGGCGTCCGAGGCGGTCGCGGCGAGGACAATCGTGTATGGGAGGGCGTCGTTTTCACGCAGGACATCCACCACCCGCGCGATATTCGAGTTCTTCTGCCCGATGGCCACGTAAATCGAATAGACCGGTCGGAAGGCCGGGTCGCCGGAGGCTTCCCCTGCGCGGTTGATTTTCGCCTGGTTGATGATGGTGTCGATGGCAATGGTTGTCTTGCCGGTCGCCCGGTCGCCGATGATCAACTCGCGCTGGCCCCGGCCGATCGGGATCATCGCATCAATGGCCATGATGCCCGTCTGCAGCGGCTGGTTGACACTGCGCCTCTTGATGATGCCCGGGGCGATCTTCTCGACCGGGTAAAACGTGTCGGAGGTGACCGGTCCCTTCCCGTCGAGCGGCCGGCCGAGCGAATCGACAACCCGTCCGAGGAGCCCGCGGCCCACCGGCACCGAAAGCAGGCGGCCCGTGGTGCGCACCTCGTCGCCTTCACCCACGCCCGTGTAATCGCCAAGGATGATGGCGCCCACTTCGGTTTCCTCGAGGTTGAGGGCCAGCCCGAAAAGCCCGTTCGAAAAGTCAATCATTTCGTTGAGCATCGCGTCGCTGAGTCCTTCGATTTTTGCGACGCCGTCGCCGATTTCGCGGACCGTGCCGACATTGGTGCGGGTGGCCGAGGCGGCCCGTATGCCCTGAATTTTGCTTTCGAGTTCTTGTAGGATGGTGCTCATGGTTTTGGGAAATTACGTTTGGGAAGCGAGTTGTTCGAGCCGGGCGCGGACGCTGCCATCGAGCACATCGCTGCCAAGGCGCACGCGCAGGCCGCCGATCAGGCCGGGGTCGACGTCAAAGGCAACCGCCACACCGTCTCCGGTCCGAGCCCGCAGGTCGCGCTCGATGGCGTCGCGCTCGTCCGCACCCAGCGGGGCGGCACTCTCCACCACCGCCTGCCGCCGCGCCATCTCGAGGCGCGCCAGCCGCGTGAATTCCTCGAGCGCCCCGAAGTAACCGCGCGGGCGCTCTGCGATCAACGCATCTGCAATGGCCACGGCCCGTGACCCCGGGAAGCCGCCGTCCCGGCATGCCAGACGGAACAATGCCCGCGCCATCTTGCGGCTTTCACGACCGACCTTCATGCCGCCAACTGCTTCGCCGTCTCTTCGTTGAGCCGCTTCTGGTCCTCGGGTGTCAGAACACGGCCTGCGACTCTGGCTGTCGTATCGACAACCAGCCGCACCATCTCGTGTTTGACCTCCTCGACCATCTTCGAGCGCTCGATGTTGACGGCCTCGCGCGCCTTGATGATGATGGCCTCGGCATCCCGCACCGCCTGCTTCGAAGCGCGCTCGGAAATCGCCTCGCCCCCGAGGCGCGCCTCTTCGAGGAGTCTGTTGGCATCCTCGTTGGCCTTGCGCAGGATTTCCTGATAGCGCAGTTCGGCCTCGGCGAGCTGGCGCTTGATTTTTTCCGCGTTGCTCTGTCCCTCCTCGATGCGGCGGCGGCGCTCCTGCAGCATCGCCAGCACCGGCGCAAACGCAAATTTGCTCAGCACAACATACACGATCACAAAAAGGATCAGTTGCGCGGCAAACTTCGGCCCGTTGATGCCGAAATTTTCGAAGAGCTGTGTGATGATGTCCATGGCGGGGTTGCGGGCGGGTGGGCCGGTGCGCTTCCGGCGAACCGGAAGGCACGGCCCCCCGTCCGCCGGGGTTTAGCGCCCTTGGAAGGCGAGGATGAGGGCGTAAATGGCGATGGCCTCGGCGAGCGCCATGGCGATGATGCTCAGGGTGAGGATTTTGCCCGAGGCGCCGGGGTTGCGGCCGACGGCCTCGACGGCCTTCATGCCGATGAGGCCGATGCCGACGGCGGCGCCGGCGCCGGCGATTGCAAGGGTGAAGCTGCCGCTCACGCCGGAGACGGTTTCTGCTGCGAGTAGGAGTTGGTTCATGGTTTTTTTGTTGTTGTTTTCTCCGCCGCCCGCGGATCTTTGCCACGGTCCCGGCGGTGAAAGTTTTTCGGGTGCCTAGTGGGCATCCTCATCGTGGGTTGTCGAAAGCTGAAGATACACGGCACAAAGAAGCATGAACACAAGCGCCTGCATGATGCCGATCAAAATTTCCAAAAAGTAAAACGGGATCGGGATGGTGATTGAGGCAAGGACGGCGGCCCACGGGGGGAAGCCGAGGGTTTTTCCGATGGCGATCATGGCCGTGAGGAGATTTTCCCCGGCGAAGATATTGCCGAAGAGACGCAGCGAGAGGGAAACGGGCCGGAAGAGGGTCGAAATGACCTCGATGATCCCGACAAAGAAGAAGATGGGGATGAGCACGAGTCCCATGAATCCTTTGACCCCGCCCTTGACGCCGAACATGTGGGCCATGAACCCGCGGAACCCGAGTTCCTGCAGCGTCCAATAAAGCCACATGAGCATAAAAAACAGCGCCATCGCAAGGGTCATGTTGAGGTCGGCCGTTGCCGGACGCAGCAGCGGCAACGACACCTCCTTGCGCCAAAAGCCACCCCCCTCGCCCCAGCCGACCGATCCCACCCCGGGCAACAACCCGAAAAGATTGCTCACAAGGATGAAAATGAAGAGCGTGGCCAGCAGGCCGAAGCTCTTTTGGATCATGTGCCTGCCGACGATTTCCTCGAGCATGGTGTAAAGGCCTTCGACCATTGCCT
>CAZGNH010000413.1:0-10856 GCA_964527025.1 uncultured Chthoniobacterales bacterium
GGGCGGTTGGTGCGGGCGGGGGTTTTTGTGGGAGCGGTCACGTGGATATTGGCGGCGGCCTTCGGCCAGATCGGGCCGGTGATTTGGGAGGCGCCGCACCTGAGCGACTGGAGGATGATCGGCCTGCAGAGTCTGGCGGCGGTGGGTGTCGGGTTCGGGACGGCCATCATTGCAAGCGGGATTCTTCCGGCACTCGAGAGCCTCTTCCGGATCACGACGGAGATTTCATGGCTTGAGATGGCGGATTTGAACCACCCGGTTCTCAAAAAACTCAGCCTCGACGCCCCGGGCACATTCCACCACAGCCTCGCCGTCGCCAATCTCGCCGAGGCCGGCGCGGAGACGGTCGGCGCCAATCCCACCATCTGCCGCGTCTGCTCGTATTTTCACGACATTGGGAAACTCGTCAAACCGGAGTACTTCGCCGAAAATATCAGCCCCGGCAACAACCCCCACGACGATCTGACCCCCACCATGAGCGCCCTCATCATCATCGCCCATGTCAAAGAAGGCGTCGATCTGGCCCTCAAACACAAACTCAACGAAGAAATCGTGGACATCATTCAGCAGCATCACGGCACCTCGCTGGTGTCGTATTTTTATCAGCGCGCACTGCAGCAGCAGGAGGATGTTCGTGCCGGAGGAAAAATCATGAATTTGCGTCCGGGTGACGTTCCGGAGGTGCGGGAGGAGAGTTTCCGGTATCCGGGGCCGAAGCCCGACAGCAAGGAATCGGCCATTGTGAGTTTGGCTGATGCTGTCGAGAGCGCTTCGCGCTCTCTGGAGAAACCGACGCCGCAGCGCATCGGCGACATGGTCAATGCCATCATCGAAGAGCGGCTCTCCGACGGGCAACTCTCGGAATCGCCCCTGACTCTCGCCGAAATCCGCTGCCTCGGGGAGACCCTCAAAAACACCCTTGTCAACATGCTCCACGCGCGCATCGCCTACCCGAAAAAGGAGGAGAAGCCCCCCCGGAGCGACGGAAAGCAGCCCGCCGCACCCGCCGCGTGACCGCACCCGGAACGCTGCGCGTTTTCAACCGCCAGCGGGCGGTCCGCCTCGATCTGCGCGGCCTTGTGCGCATTGCCTCGGCGGCCCTGCCCCTGTGTGCCCGGGCGGCGCAACCTGGCTCGCCTCTCGGATCTCTCCCGGTCATCGAAGCCACAATCCTCTCCGACCGGAGGATCGCGGCCCTCCACGCCGCATTTTTTGACGATCCCTCCCCGACCGATGTGATCACCTTCCCGCATGGCGAAATCTGTGTCGGGGCGGGGACGGCCGCCGCCAATGCGGCGCGGTTCGGCCACCCGGTGACGCACGAGGCCGCGCTCTGTCTGGTTCACGGATTCATGCATCTGGGAGGTTGGGATGACGGCATGCCGCGCACCCGCCGGGCGATGGGGATCGCGCAGGAGCGGATTTTCAAAGAGGCGCTGGCCATGGTAGGATCCGGGCGATGACGCATGTGGAAGTCGAGGAATTGCCGGGGCAGGAAACCCGTGAGCAGCACGTCTTGGATCTGCCATGGAACGTGGTGGTCCACAACGACCCGGTCAACCTCATGAGCTATGTGACCCACGTTTTCCGCAAACTCTTCGGTTATCCGAAAGAACGCGCGCGCCGCCACATGCTCGAAGTCCACCACAAGGGGCGCTCGGTCGTCTGGTCCGGGCCGCGCGAACGCGCCGAATTTTATGTCGAACAACTCCATGTCCACCTGCTTCTTGCAACCCTTGAACGCAGCGGGTGAACCCCGCGCCCGCACGGGCCGCGGAAAACGCGGGCCATGACCCTCTCGTGGTCAGGTCCCGGGACGCTCGCCCTGCGGCGGATTCCCTCCGTGGTGGCGGAAATCCTGCGTGCGATGCCTTCGTGGCATGCCGGCATGAGCCTTCCCGCGGAGGAGAGGATGTTTCCATCGCCCTCGGATGCGGAAGGGGAGGACGGCTTGCGCGGCGACTGGAAAGCCCATGTCCAACCCGGTCTCCACGAGGGGTTCCGGCAGGCACGGGACGTCGTGGCCGCCGACCTGCGCGGAATGAAAACCTCCGGGCGGCACAGCACGCTGGCCATACCGTTGGCACATGTCCCCGAATGGATCAATGCGGCCAATCAGGCGCGCCTTGCCCTTGCGGCAACCCACGGGTTCGACGAAGGCGACATGGCGCAGCCAGCCGATTTTCCCGCCACCACACCCCGCCAAATCGCCCGCCTGCGCATGGACGTGCTTGCCTCGCTTCAGGAAGCCCTTCTGGCGGTCCTTGAGGATTGAGCGCTCCGGCTTGTGGAACACTGCCACGGCATCCTGGTCCGCAAATCCCGCTGGTCGGAAACCAGCATCCTCGCCACATGGCTGACCGACCGTTTCGGGGCGGTGCGCACCTCGGCCCGGGGCGCCCTGCGCCAGGGGGGTGCCTTCTGCGGCAAGCTCGACCTCTTCCACCGCGCCGAAATCACCTTCTCGATTTCGCAGCGCTCGACACTCCACACGTTGCGCGAAGTCAACCTCCTTGCCTCCCTCGACAACCCGTCCTACGCAACCCTCTCCCTCGCCTCCTACTTCTCGGATCTCGCCCTGGGTATCGCTCCCGCCATGCAGCCCTCCCACGAAATCCACGACCTGCTCGTCCGGGCCCTCGACCACCTCGGCTCCGCTCCGCCCTCAAGCCGCGCCTTCAATCACTTCGAACGCGAAACCGCCCGCATCGCCGGCGTCCTGGATCCCCGCTCGGATCCGGCCACACGCCATGCCCTCGCCCACCTCTGCGGCGGATTCCCAAAAACCCGCGCCCAGGCCCTCAAGGCCCTCACCCGTTCGGAGCCGCGCCCCTGATTCATCCGCCGTGCTGCGATCCCTTCCCGTCCGGGGAGCCGGCTCCCGCAAGGCACGCATAAACACCCCCGAGGCCAAGGAGCTCCCCGTGGGTGCCCCGCTCGACAATGCGTCCACGATCCAACACAAGCACCAGATCGGCGCGGCGGATGGTGCTCAGGCGGTGGGCGACGATCACGGTTGTGCGTCCGGAGCGCAGGGATTCGAGGGCGGACTGGAGTCTGGATTCGGTGATGGTGTCCACGGCGCTGGTGGCCTCGTCAAGGAGAAGGATTTTCGGATCCGCAAGCAGGGCCCGGCAGAAGCAAATCAGCTGGCGCTGGCCCAACGAGACGCCGGTCCCCCGCTCTCCAACCACCGTCTGCAACCCGCCGGGCAGCGACTCGAGGAGATCCAGGCAATCGAGCCGCCGCGCCGCCCCCGCCACATCCACGTCCGACGCCCCCGGCCGCCCGATCCGGATGTTTTCCATCACCGTCCCGGAAAAGAGAAAATTCTGCTGGACCACCATCCCCATCTGCCGGTGCAAACATCCCGAGGCAATGTCACGGATCTCTTTTCCATCGATGAAAATCTGCCCGTGGTCCGGCAGGTAAAATTTGGAAAGCAGATTGATGATCGAGGTTTTCCCGCTTCCCGTGTGGCCCACAAGGGCGGCCGTCGTGCCGGCCTCCACGCGAAACGAGATATCGTGCAAGACCCTCCCGCCGGTTTCATACGCAAAAGACACCCCGCGCAGTTCGATCCCCCCACGCACCTCAAAGGCCCCGTCCGCCCCGGGCGCATCCTCCCACTCGGGCTCACGGTCCAAAATCCGGAAAACCCTCTCCGCACCAGCCATTGCCGCCATCGCCGCGTTGAGCTGGTTGCCAATCACCTGGATCGGGCTGAAGAACAAGTTGGCGAGGAAAAAGAAGGCGATGGGGGTGCCGGGGTCGGAGGCGGCCGCGGGGTCCATGGTGCGCCAGCCGCCGACGACGAGCAGGGAGGCGATGAAGAACTGGCTGTTGAGTTCGAGCAGCGGGATGAAGACGGCCGCCGTGCGGGCCATGCCGATGTTGTGGCGCGAGTGTTCGTTGACGAGCCGCCGGAAGATTCCCGAGTTGATGTCCTGGCGGACAAACCCCTGGGTGACGCGGATTCCTCCGACCGATTCGGCGATGTTGCTGGTGACCCTGCTGAAGCTTTCCTGCACGGTGCGGGTCGCCCGGCTGAGTTTTTTCCGGAAGTGGTTGCCGATCCACCACACAATAGGCGCCATCGCCGCGATCACCCCGAAAAGCACCCGGTCGTAGAAAAACATGAGAGCCCCGGCGATGAGCATCTGTCCCGCCTGCACGAGGCTGACGAAGAGGACGTCCTGCACGCCGCTGCGGACGGCTTCGATGTCGGAGGTGACCCTGCTGAGGATATTCCCGAGTTTGGTGCGGTTGAAAAAGGCCATGGGCTGGCGCAGCAGGGCCTCGAAAACCCCGCGGCGCAGGTCGCGGATCACCGCCTCGCCAAGGGTCATTGCAAGGCGCATCCGGAAGACGAAGGTCACATCGACAAAGACCGCGAAGAGCATGAATCCCGCGGCGCCCAGGAATGTCCCGCGCCAGTCGCCGGATGTGATCGGGCCGCCGATGACCGCGCCCAGCATCCATGCCAGCAGGGGAAGCTGTGCCGCGCGCAGGAGCACCAGCAGGACAAGGGCGTTGCGCCGGGCGGCATAGGGGCGCGTGAATGCAAGCAGCCGCCCGATGAGGGCGAAGCTCAGCGGCGGGAGGTTGTCCTGCGCGGGATGGAGCGCAGCGTTCACGGAGCGGAGGTTTCCTGCATGCCGACAACATTGCGGTAGATGCCGGGGCGTCCGATCAACTCCGCGTGGGTTCCAAACTGGGCGACGCGCCCGCGGTCGAGGACAAGGATGCGGTGGGCGCGCCGCAGGGTCTCGATCCGGTGGGCCACGAGCAGGGTCGTTCTTCCGGCCATTGCCGATTCCATGGCGTCGAAGATTTCGCCGCCGGTGAGCGGATCAATCGCCGCCGTCGGGTCGTCCATCAAGAGAACCGGGGGTTCGAGGAGCAGCGCGCGCGCGATGGCCAGGCGCTGGCGCTGCCCGCCGGAGAGGTCCGCGCCGAATTCGCCGATGACTGTGTCGTAGCCCTCCGGCAGGGCCCGGATGAAGGTGTCGGCCGCGGCGAGGCGGGCGGCCTGCTCGATTTGTGCGCGTGTGGCCTCCGGGTGCCCGAAGGCGATATTTTCGGCCACGGGCCTGCTGAAGAGGAAATTTTCCTGGAAGACGATGCCGATTTGCCGGCGCAGGCAGGACACATCCCATGCGCGCAGGTCGATGCCGTCAAGGAGGACGCGCCCCCCCGTTGGGTCATAAAATCTGGGCACAAGGGCAAGGAGGCTGCTTTTGCCCGATCCGGTCGCCCCGAGAATGGCGAGGCACTGCCCGGGTTCGAGGCACAGGGAGACTCCCTCGAGGGCCGGCTCGTCCGTCGCGTAAGAAAAGGCGACCTTCTCGAACTCCAGGCTGCCGCGGGCGCGCGTCGGGCGGTGGCCGCCGGGGGGATTCCGGATTTCGACGGGCGCATCGAGGATTTCGAAGACGCGGCGGGCGCCGGCAAGGCTCTGCTGCATGGTGTTGGTGACGGTGGCAAGGTTCGAGACCTGGCCGGAAAATTGCTGGAGGAGGCCGGCAAAAACGACAAGACCCGAGCCCAGCGCCAGTTGACCGTGGATGACCATCCACCCGCCGTAGAGGAGGAGCACAAAGAGATTGATCTGGGTGAGGAAACCCACAAACGGCGTGAAAAGACTCACGCGGCGGAAGATCCACAACTGCTGGGTGAAAACCTCGTCGTTGCGCGCCGCAAAGCGGCCGGCAACCACAGGCTCGAGCCCGAACCCTTTCACAACCGGAATCCCCTGCACGCATTCGGAAAGGTAGTGCACCATGCCATCCACCAGACGACGGTTGCGCAGGTAGGCGGGACGCACGCGGATCGAGAACCGGATGGCAGCCAGCCAGAGGACCGGCGTCGTCGCAAGGCATGCCAGCGTCAGCCACGGATGCAACCGCACCATGTAAGCCACGTACAGGACCAGCGAGATGAGCATGATGATGCTTTGCATGACGACACCGTCGATGAAGGCGCGCAGCTGCTGCACGTCGGCGGTCACCCGGTTGATAATGGCGCCGCTGGGCTGGTCGTCAAAAAACCGGAAGCTCAGGTGTTGCAGCTTGTCATAGACCCTCGAACGGATCTCCGCGACCACGTCCCTCTGCACAAACTCCGCAAGACGCCATGTGTAGAAATAATTCAACCATGCCCTCAGGCACGCCATCACAAAAACCGCACCCGCAAGCACCGCGACAACCGCCATGGGAGACCACGACGGTTCAAATCCGGCCGGCCAGCGCGGAGCCGGAGACCCCGGGTCCACCGCGTGCCGGATCACATCGATGCCCGTGCCTGTGACCGCAAGGGAGGCGACACCGAGGGTCAGCAAAGCCCCCTGCAGGGCCAAAATGCCCGCGCAGCGGGCGCGGTGTGTCCATGTGAGGGCAAAAAGCCGCTTGAGGACGGCGGGGGCAGGAACGTCCGGAGATGCCGCGGGAGGGTTTTCCCCGCGGTGCGTCCGCCCGTCCCCGTGGGCGGTCATTTCTGTGGTGGGAGCGTGTCTGTCGGAGGTTCCATTTCCATTTCGGGCGTCCAGCCGGGCACGATGGCATGGATGGCCCGGAGATCGACAAGAGAGGTGAAATCCTCCGGGGCAACCCGCAGGGGAACCTGCGGAAAAAAGCGCTCGCGCAGCCGGGCGCATGAAAGGCCGGCCTTGTTTCCCGCCGCGGCAGGCAGAAGCACATGGAAGCCCGATGCCTCCGAACGCAGGATCCCATCCACAAGGCGCGCCGCGTCCTCCTTGAACAGGTAAGCAAGGGAGCCGATGGAAAGCCGGCCGTCGCGATTCCCGGCGGCGATTTCCGCGAAGATGAATTTGCGCCACCGGGTGGCGTTATTATCCACAATGTGCGGGAACCGCAGGGCAACGCCGAGGCGGATGCCATGATCGACTTGAAATGCGAGGAGGGCCTCGCCGGCCACTTTGGTCTGCGAGTAGATATTGTTGGCGGCGTGGGGCAGGTTGCCGTCAATCGGCAGGTATGCGGGCACGTTTTCGGACAGGCCGCCGTTTGCGTCTTCACCGCTGACCACCTGGATGCTGCTGGCATAGACGACCGATGCGACGCCCGTTTCCTGCGCCGCTTGGAACACGTTCATGGTGATGGAGGTGTTTTCCGCATACAGGCGCTGGGAAAACATCCTGCCGGCGTTCGGGTGGTTGGCAAGGTGTACAACGCCTTCGCAACCCTCCATCAACCCATAGGGGACATCGTAACGCAGCAAATCAGCCACACGGAATTCATACGGCACACGGCCCGGATGCATTTGGTCGGTGCCGGTCACCCGGTGCCCGCTCTCGTGCAAAACCTGTGCCACCACCCGTCCCAGACTCCCGGCCGCGCCCGTTACCAAAATATTCATCGCCTTGGGTTGCAATATTGCGCACGCCGAGTTGCAGGGCAAGAGTGGGATTCGGGTGCCTGCACGTGCGCCGGGCCGGATCTTTCGGCTGGTGCGAGCACGCGTGGCCGGGCGGATGGTTCAGAGGTAGTGGACGGGCAATCCGGATGAGGTTTCGTCGGACTCCGGAGGAAAGGGTGCGGCTTGGGAGGGGTGCCAGTGGGCGCGGACGGCGGCCTCCGAGAAACGGGCCACACCGCTTGGCGGCGCATCGCTCAACAGGCAGTCGACAGCCGGCCATGGCAGCAGAAAATGCGCCGCCGTGCGCCCGAATTTCGAGCGGTCCAGGAGAAACACATTCCGGTGCGCACGGCGCACGACCGCATGCTGGTGCGCAATAATCGCAAGCTGCGAATTCCACAACCCCTCCGCATCCATCCCCTCCGCCGACAAAAAAGCCGCGTCAAAACGCCAGGACTCGATCGAGCGACCGACCGCCTCCCCGAGCAAAACCGACTGGCGCGCAAACATCCGGCCCCCCGTCAAATACACCTCGATCTCCTTGAAGGGAGCAAGCAGCTCGGCCACCGGAAGGTTCACGGTCAGAATCCGGATCGGCCCGCGCGGATTGTCGGCAAGGGCCGATGCGAGGTACGAGAGGGTCGTGCCCGAGTCGAAGAAGTAGGTTCCGTTGGGGCGGATGATCGAAAGGGCGGCGCGGGCGAGGGCGGTTTTCGAGTGCTGTGCGCGCCGCTGCCGTTCGTGGTAGGAGGGGAAGCGCTCGTTGAATTCCGAGAGAGCGCCGCCGTGGGTGCGCTGGATGCGGCCCTCGCGGTGCAGTGCGGCGAGATCCCGCCGTGCGGTTGCCGCCGAGATGCCAAGACGTTTGCAAACTTCCTGAAGGGGCAGGTAGTGTTCCGAGGCAACCAGTTTGCCGAGCTTTTCGCGCCGCGCCTCGACCACATGGCGGGGCACTTTCATCGGGCGTGCGGCTCCCCTGCGTTGCGGCAGCCCCCAACCTGCGCAACGGTCCGGTTTCTCTTCAGCGGGCGCATGGCTAAAATTCCCTCGTGAGCATGTGGTCGGCGATCTGCACGAGAAACCCGGCCTGTGTCCCCAGCGGGGCAAGAGCGCGTTTGGCAAGGGCGGTCAACCGGGCAGCCTCCGCCCGCGAGGCCTCCATCCCGAGCACCGACGGATAGGTGGATTTCCCGTCGCGCGCATCCTTGCCGGCGCTTTTCCCCAGTTTCTCCGCCGGTTGGGTCACATCGAGAATATCGTCGATGATTTGGAAGGCGCGTCCGAGCGCTTCGCCAAACCGGGTGAGCGCCCCGAGCCGGCGCGCATCCGCCCCGGCCCCCATCGCCCCCAGCCTCAAACTTGCACGGACCATCGCCGCCGTCTTTCCCCCGTGGATAAAATGCAGTTCCCCCGCACCCACCCGGCGCCCCTCGGCCTCCAAATCCGCCACCTGCCCTCCAACCAAATGCCGGCTCCCGGCCGCACGAGCCAGTTCCAGCACCCGCGTGGAAACCGGGTGCCGCCGCGAGGGCCGCGCTCCCGCCAGAATCTCGAAAGCCAAGGCCAGCAGGGCGTCTCCGGCAAGCACCGCCACCGCTTCCCCGAAGACCTTGTGGCAGGTCGGCCGCCCGCGCCGGAAATCGTCGTCGTCCATGCACGGCAGGTCGTCGTGCATGAGCGAATATGTGTGGACGCATTCGACCGCGCAGGCCTCGGGCAGCACGTGCCGCATATCCCCCCCGCAGGCCTCCGCAGCGGCCATCACAAGCACAGGGCGCAACCGCTTCCCCCCGGCGAAGACGCTGTGACGCATCGCGCGGTGCAGGGTCGCCGGACGGACCCCCTCCCGCGGAAGGTGGTGCCGCAGGGCAACATCCACCGCGGACACACAGGCCCGCAGGCGGACGTCAAACGCCACACCGGGCATCCGCACCCCCGCGGACACCCTGTTCGCAGCCGATGGCACCTCGGGGAGGTTCCGTGCGAAAAATTCCGCCTACTTGACGTGCCCGGAAACGAGCTTCGTCATTTCGAACATGCTCACCTGCTTCTTGCCGCCGAACACCGCCTTGAGCGCGTCGTCCGCATTGATGAGCGTACGCTTCTTTTCGTCCTGGAGGTTGTTTTTCTTGATGTAGTCCCAGAGCTTCTTGGTGAGCTCGGTGCGCGGCAGCGGTTTCGAGCCGACGATGGGCGCGAGGACCGCATCCGGTTGAACTGGTTTCAGGAGGGCCGGACTGGCCTTGCGTTTGGACGTGCTTTTTTTGGTCATGGTGTGTTTGTTTGTTGGGATTGTGGTGGGGGGAATTTGCTGTGTCGAGCAGAGCATGCGCACGGGTGGGGCCTGTTTGGCAAGAGGAATTCTCGGACATTTTTGTGGCTTTTCCCACCGGGCAAGGCGGCGTTCATGGACGCCGGCAAATTTCAAATCTCAAATCCAAGGGGCGCGGGCAAATCCGCAAAGGACTTGCCCTGACGGGTGCGGGTAACGCAAAGTGCCGCCGATGCATTCCAAACCCATTCCCGCGACGAAGACACCGTTCGGCCGGTTGCCCGGAGGAGAAACGGCAACCCGCTACCGCCTCGAAGCCGCAGACGGCCTTGCGGTTGAGATCTGCGACTTCGGAGGAACGATCCTCCGGATTGAGGTGCCGGACGCGCAGGGGCACTCCACCAATGTGGCCCTCGGGTTCGATTCGCTGGACGAGTATCTGGCCGGAAGTCCCTTTTTCGGGTGTCTTGTCGGAAGGTATGCCAACCGGATCGCCGGCGGAAAATTCATGCTCGACGGGCGGGAGGTCGCCCTCACGGTCAACAAGGAACGCAACGGCATCCCCTTCCAATTGCACGGGGGAAACGCGGGCTTCGACAAGAAGCTGTGGGCTTCGGCCATAGTCGGCGGGGACGACGGGCCGGCCATCGAGCTGCGGCTCACGAGCAAGGACGGGGAGGAGGGATACCCGGGGACTCTCGATGTGAAGGTCCGCTACCTGCTGACGGCCGAACGCGGGTTGCGCATCGAATACACGGCGCGGGCCGCGGCGCCCACACCGGTCAATCTCACCAACCATTGCTACTTCAACCTTGAGGGAGAGGGAACCATCCTCGACCACCGGCTCCGGCTGGCCGCTTCGGCCTATACGCCCGTGAACGAAGGCCTTTTGCCGACGGGGGAAATTGCACAGGTCGGGGGCACCCCGATGGACTTCCGCACGGAACAGACCATCGGTTCGCGGATCAACGCGCCGTTCGGGCAGCTCAAATTGGCGGGCGGTTACGACCACAACTACGTGCTCGACGACCCGGGCTTCGCGCTGGCCGCCGAGGTCGCCGCACCCCGGTCGGGACGGCGCATGCAGGTGTGGACCGACCAGCCCGGCGTGCAATTCTACAGCGGCAACAACCTCGACGGAACCCTCCGCGCTTCCTCCGGCCAACCCTTCGTCCGCCACGCCGGCCTCTGCCTCGAAACCCAGCAC
>CAZGNH010000414.1:0-4484 GCA_964527025.1 uncultured Chthoniobacterales bacterium
TGCCCTTGCCTTCCCCACACTCCTCCTCTGGCAGAAGGTCTCTCCCTCGAAGCCCCCCCTGCCCGCCGCCCCACCCCGATTCCGCGGTGCCGATGTCGCTCTTGCCACCGCGTGCGGACTCCTCGTCATCACCGCTTTTTACTCGGGGCTCTTTCTGGATTTTTCTGCCCTGCCCGGGTTGTGGACGACCTTTGCCACGTGGTTCGAGACCGGCATGCAGGCCGGAGGCCACGAAAAGACCGGCCACCAGTTCGGCCCGGTCAATGTTTACTGGATTGACCTGATGGTGCGCCTCGAATGGCCGGCCCTTGCGGGACTCGCAGCCTGCGCGCTGACCCTCGCCCCCTCCGACGCCCGCGTCCGCTACATCGCCATCTGCGGCGGTGGCGCTCTCCTGGCCTACTCGATCATCCCCTACAAAACCCCGTGGTGCGTCCTTGCCATCATCTGGCCGTTTTACCTTGTGGCCGCATGCACCACACGGCGCCTCCCCGCAACCGCCCGCATCGCCCTTTGGTCCCTCCTCCTCGCCGGCAGCCTCTGGTCCTCGCTCCACCTCAACTTCCTGCGCTACGACCACGACGACGAGCCCTACGCCTACGTCCAAACCTACCGCGAAATCCACGACGCCACCGGCCCCATCCTCGCACGCGCCGCCGCCGACCCACGCTCACTCCACGAACCCGCCGCCATCATCCTCGAAAGTTATTACCCCCTCCCCTGGATTTTCGGGGACTTCACCGCCATCGGCTACCACGAGGAGGACGACTTCCCGGACCCCCTCGACGCAGCCTTCATCCTCACCAGCATCGAAGCCGAACCCGCCGTAAAAGCCGCCCTGCGCGGTCCCTACTACCGCAGGGAATTCCGGCTGCGCTCCGGCGCCGACCAATGCGTCGCCTTCTTCCGCCACCCCGGCTTCAAAGAAATCTTCGGCAGCCCGCCGGACCTCATCGGCACCGCCCCGGAACCCCCCACCCCTGATAAATAAATTTGTGCAGCCCCCTGCGGGGTCACCTGCGGGGTCAGTCCCATCATTTGTTCTTTACCGAAACCAATTGAGAGTGAATAAAGGGAGACATGGCCAGACAGTTGCGGTTGGAGTATGAGGGAGCCATCTATCATGTGATGAGCCGTGGGGACCGCCGGGAGCCGATTTTCGAGGACGATGTGGATCGGCGGAAATTTTTGGCGACGTTGGAGGAGAGTTGCAAAAAGGCGGAGTGGGAGATCCACGCCTATTGTCTGATGGGCAATCATTTTCACATGGTGATGGAAACGCCGAAGCCGACGCTGGTGGCCGGGATGAAGTGGTTTCTGGGGACCTACACGCAACGCTACAATGCCAGGCACAAGGTGAGGGGACACCTGTTTGCAGGCCGCTATAAGTCGCTGTTGGTGGACGGATCGGATGATTATTATCTGCGCACCGTGTGCGACTATGTGCATCTCAATCCGGTGCGGGCGGGGTTTATTGGGGAGGGGCAGTCACTGGAGAGTTACCGCTGGAGCAGCTATGGGGAATATCTGAAGCGGCCACGATCAAGGAAACCGTGGCTGAGGGTGGATCGGTTGCTCGGGGAGTTGGGATGGAGGGACAACGGGTGCGGAAGAAGGGAATTCGCGCGGTATATGGAAGAGCGGGCCGGGGAAGACTCCGAGGAGGAGAAGACAATGCATGAAAGCATCCGGCGGGGATGGAGGTTGGGTTCGGAAGACTTTCTGCAGCGGATCGGAGAGATTGCGGGGTTCCCAGCGAGAAGAGGGAGTCATCTGCCTGAAGAAGTTGAGGCGACCATGGAGGCGAAAGCCGAAAGAATACTTTTGCAGGAGCTTGGGCGCGCAAGACTCAAGGAAGCGGTTCTGGCGGAGATGCCGAAAATGCACCCGACGAAAGCACGGATCGGTTGTCGTCTGCGGCAGGAAACGACCCTGACGTTGGCATGGATCGCCTCACGCCTTCATGCCGGTTCGCCGAGCACACTGGCCAATGCCATGCATCGGTGGAAAAAAGAATGATGGGACTGACCCCAATGGGGGGGGCGTGTGTTGACGCAAATGCTCGTTTCCGATATCGATTTTTTCTGTGAACCCAAAAACCACGCTTGCACCAAGCTTATGAAATTTCCCCATGAACCAGGTTTTTCCTGCCGCAGATTCCGCTGTCGCAGATTCCGCTTGGCAGCAGTGGCGCAGGGAATTTTACTGCTCGTCGTTGCAAGTGTTGCGACGGTTTTGGCTGAAGCGCGGCCGGTGATTCTGCAGGCGGGTTCGGCGCGTGTCGAGGTGGGTGCGGATGGGTTGATGCGCAATCTTGTTTTTCAAGGAGACGAGGTGATCTGTCCGGAGATCATTCCGTGGCAGGCCTTTTGGGATGGGGGGCAAAGCAATACGGGACCGGATCGCAAGAACGGGGTTGCCTTGCGTTCCAACGCGGATGGCGTGGAGGTGACGTTGACCGCCAAAGAGGGCGGGAAGGTGGCCTTTCTGGATTTTGAGCACCCGGACATTGTGGTGCGGATGCGGGTTGAGTTGGGGGAGGACCATCTCGATCTGACCCCCTATCAGGTGCTGAACCGGAGGGAGGAGTTTCTGTTCGGGCTCGAGTATCCCTCGGCGGCGTTCCACGTGATCACCGATCACACGCAGAATGTCGGGGTCGCCTGGGGGGGCCTGGCTCTGCAGGCCGACGCGCTGCGCGAGGGGGCTTCTTTCAAGACGATGGTGCCGATGGGCACGCACGATCTGGCGTTGCTGATCGACCGGCCGCTGAGCCTTGCGACGTTTTCGATCCAGCCGTTGAGCAGCGTCCCGTTCCGGCGGACCCGCTTCGGCCCGGTCGGCGAGCGGGCGAAGAGCGACGGCTGGACCGGATTGAGCCACGAGGTGGCAATGTGGGCGGCAAAGGACCAGTCGGAGAGCCTCCCCACGGTACGGCTGGCGGCCGGGAAGAGCCCGATCGACATTTTCGAGGCCTACCGGGAAGCCAACGGGATGAACGACTGGCCGGATCTGGCCTCGAAGTGGGGGCGGAAGCTGGAGGTGCTGAAAAATTCCGTCCACCTCAAGCACGACCTCAACCATTTTGCCGAAAATGCCGACGGGCGCGACGAGCTCGAATTCATCCGCAACCTTCCCGGTGGTCCCTTCCTTTGGGAGATCGTCTGCTACCACGGGCGCTTCGGGATTCACGACGCCGACTACCCGGATTTCACGACGTTCGCCGGGGCGTTCGGCGGTGAGCGGGGATTCCGTCGGCGGGTGGACAGGATGGCGCACCGTGGCGATCTGGTGAGCGTCTATACGAACCCGTTTTGGTGGCAGGCGGACAGCGAGGGGACCAAGGCGCTGGGCGGGATCGAGGCAATCGGCCTGCGCAACCGCGACGGCTCCCTGTTTGGAAAAATCTACTCCCGCAACAAGTTCGGCTACGTGATCGGCTCGTGGCGCCAGCCGGTCATCGACCAGGAGGTCGAACGGCTCACCGAGCTGCGGGATGCCCAGGGCCTCGACACGGTCTTCCAAGACGTCTATGGCACCCGCGGGGAATACGAATTCGCCGAGGACTTCCCTTGGGCCCCGCATGCCTACTCCCAGGCGCTGGTCGACATGGCGGAGGCTTCAAGCTCCGTGCTGCCGGTGGCCGGCGAGGGAGTCGGGCTCGACCGCACCTTCCGCTACCTTGGTGCCAGCATGGGCTTCTACCTGACGACCATGAGCGGATCGCGCTCGGTATTTTACGACCGCCAGAACCGTGCGGGCACGACGCGCCAGTGGCCGATCGGCGCACTCCTTCTACGCGACAAGATCGCCTTTTACCCGCACAACCTTGCCGAAAGCATCCTCACCAGCGAGAACCTGAGCTGGGCGGTCGCGGCGGGCATGAACATGCACTACCAGACGCGCCAGGTGCTCTGGGACATCGAGGAGGGCACCGGGACCGACCGCCTGGAGGCACTCAGCCATGTCCAGAAGACGTTCTGCGCCCCGGTCGTGGGCCAGCGGGTCACCGGCTTCGAATTCCTCGAACTGCCTTACGAACTGACGCGCACCGCCTTCGCCAACGGATACGTCGTCTATGCCAGCCACGACGACGAGCCGCGCAGCTTCGAACAACACGGGCAGAAAATCCCCCTCGCCCCGCACGGCTTCGTTCTCTTCAAGGGAGAAACCCCCGTGGCCGCGCTGGTGCAGTCGAAGGAACATGAAGGGGGGATGCTCTCCGACTGGGATCCCAAAGCGAAAAGCTGGAAACCGGTGATGCCGTGGAAACCGACCAATATTCGGGGTGTGAAGTGAGGGGCGGGAGGGGGCGGTAACCTCTTGCACCCGATGAAAACTTGTTTCGATCACGAAAAGCCGGATGTCTATCGGGCTGCCATTGGCTTTATTTCCCGGGTGAAATTGATCGTTTCTTTATTGGGCATCCAAAGCGGCAGAGGGCTGCCGCACTCCAAGGCGGTCCCGCATCTGCGGGGCCGCGG
>CAZGNH010000415.1:0-1543 GCA_964527025.1 uncultured Chthoniobacterales bacterium
CAAGTCTCCCGCGGCGGGTTGCGGATGACCCTGCCGGCCACTGTCGTGCCACGCGAACAATTGCCAAACGTCGTAGAGGTGTAAATGCAGCCATCCCCCCCGACGAGCTTCAAAATCCGCTTATCCTGCCTGCTCGCGGGCCTGTGCCTGCTTTCAGGCCCAGGTGTCCACCATGCTGGCGGATCGCCCGCCCGCTATGGCGGCCTCGAGCTGGACGCACGACTGCTCGAAAAAATCCCCGCCGACCATGTCCTCATCTACAAGGCGGACATCGTCAACGAGCAGCCCTTCCCGATGCGCGGCTACCTCAAGGACCATTACATGCTCCAGCTTGCGGAGTCGGTGCCGGGCGGTGCGGCGGTGACGCCCGATCCCGCAGGGGACGGCGTCCGGGTTTCGGTGACGGACCAACCCGCGAAACCGTCGAGGATGCCCTCACCTTTGCCATCCAACCGCGGGCCGCGCAGGAAGTTCGCCTGGATGAGACCTTCGTCAAAGACTTGCCAATCCAGAACGCCCGCCTCCCCCTCTCGGTTGGCAAAGGAAAAATCCTCAGCGTCGCCGCGCAATTTTAATACCCATGCGCATCGGCGGGAGGAGTCGCGCAATCCATTGTCGGCAACTGGCCGAACCTCGCACAAAGTCGTCGCCTCGGCGTGGCTCTCGACGACTTCCGCATCTACGGTGCAACCAACGACAGCTCGGCCGGGGCGCTTTCGATGGCGGCAATCGAGGACATCCGATTGGAGGGCCTCGGCAACATCCCCGAACCTTCGACCGTCGCCCTGCTGGCGGGTGCGTTGGGCGGATTGGTGCTCTGGAACCGCCGACGCCGCGCCTGAACATGGGTGGATCGCGCCGTCCCCGGCGCGATTTTCTTGCAGCATTTCGCGAAGCAAGCGAATCTGCGACAGGCACGACCCTTCATTGGGGGGCGGTTGATCAGAACCCCTTCAGGGTTCATAATTGGATGTGGTTTTCCCCGGGGTGGCTCGTTCCTCGCAACCCCGGGCTGATATCCACCTGCCCCTTCGGCAGATCATATGTGTGCCACGAGGACCGGTGGTTGCCACCACCGGCTATGTTCCGTGGCCCCTTCGGGGCCTGTTTCCGGCGGCATGGCAACGCCCCGGAGGGGCGCGGGATCATAGCCGGTGGTGGAGCGCAGCGAAACCACCGGGGAAGCACCGGGGAAGCACGCCATGCAAATGATTTTTCGACATCGCGCCGGGGACGTCGCGATCCACCTTGGCCGCTTCGCGCTCTCTCAGCCCCGGCCGGTGGACGCGGCAAGCTGCTCGCGGATGCGGCGCAGGTCGGCAAGGAAGCCGATTTCGTCCCGCGTGAGGCGCGACCCCGGCAGGGGAAGTTCAAGTTGCTGGTGGATGACCCGGCGGGAATTGCGCCCGCGGGCCCAGAGGAGTTTCTGAATGGTTTTCATTTCGCGCTTGACATTACAGGTGCCACTGGGACAAAAGGTGTCCTATGCCAAAAAAATCCAAAACTTTTTCACTGCCCCGTGTCGGGCGTCCTCCGGGGGGGG
>CAZGNH010000416.1:0-2044 GCA_964527025.1 uncultured Chthoniobacterales bacterium
CATCCAAGAGAACTTTTTGGCCCCGGATCGTGCGGATCAGGGATTCGAGGGGAAGACCGGCTTTCATGGCGCACTGATTGATGCGGGCTAACCCAAAACCATCTGCGATACTCTGCGTAAATCTGCGGCTATAAAAACCTTCTTAACTAAACAGTATTGGGACCGGGGCCGGAACACAAATCAACTCCCTGCCCCCGCCTTCCGGAGTGCATCGAGCACCATTTGTTCGGTGAGGATTTCCGGAAGGATGATCGGTTCCCCGGCGCGGCCCGGCGGGTAAATCACGTAGAAGGGAACCCCGACCCTTCCGAAACGCGCGAGGGCCGCCGTGATTTCGGGGTTGGCATTGGTCCAATCGGCTTTCATGGGAGTGATGCCGGATTGTTCGAGGGCCTGGCGGACGGCGGGCCGGTCAATGGCGGTGCGCTCGTTGAATTTGCACGAGATGCACCAGTCGGCGGTGAAATCAAGGAAGACGCCTTTGCCGTCATCGAGGAGGGCGTCGAGGGCTTTTTGGGTGAATGGCTGCCATGGAATGCCGTCGGTGGAGGCGGCGTTCACAGATGCCGACGCGGGGCGGGCGCCGGCGAAGAGCACGGCAATGAAGAAGTAAGATCCGCCGACGGCGATGGCGGCGGCGGCGAGGAGGGCCGAGGCTCTTTTGCGCGGGGAGCTCATGGGGCCGCAAAAGGCGCCGTAGATCCAGCAGGCGAGCCCGAGGCACAGGAGGAAACACAGGGTCCAGATGACCGCTTCGAAGCCTTTTTGGTTGCCGAGGATTGCGAGGAGCCAAACGAGGGTTGCCATGAGGGGAAAGCCCATGAACTGCTTGACGTGCTCCATCCATGCCCCGGGTCTTGGCAGGATTTTCATCCATGAGGGGTGGGCGGAGAGGATCAGATACGGCGAGGCCATACCGAGGGAGACGGATGCAAACATGGCAAAGATGACCGTGGCGGGCTGGCTGAAGGCGAAGCCGAGGGCGGTTCCAAGGAACGGTGCGGTGCATGGGGTTGCAAGCAGGGTTGCAAAGATCCCCTGGAAGAAGGAACCGCTGTATCCGTGCCCGCCGGAGACATCGGATATCGCCGTCGCGGCCCTGCCCGGCAGCACAATCTCAAACACCCCGAAAAGATTCAGCGCAAAAACAAAAACAACAGTCGAAATGCCCAAATTGAACCACGGATTCTGGAACTGGAACGCCCACGTCGCCTGACCACCAAGCGCCTTGATCGCCACAATCAAAACCGCCAAACCGAAAAACCACAGGAAAATCCCGCCCGTGAATGCCAGCCCATGGCGCAAAATCTTCGATGGCGCGTCACCGGCCTGACGGATAAACCCAAAAATTTTCAGGGAGATGACGGGCAGGACGCAGGGCATGAGGTTGAGGATGAGGCCTCCGAGAAATCCGTAGAGGAGGGCTTGGAGGAGCGAATGGGAGGGGCCTGCAGGCTCCTCCTGCCGGTTCCACCCGACACTCCACGACCGGCGCCCGGCCCCCTCCCCCACGGTCAGAACCCCACGGAACGGCAGGCCGGTTTCGATTTCGAGGGTTCCCGCCCCGGCAACGGCCCGCGCGTGACCCGCCTGCCCGCCATCCCCGGGCAGCGCTAAAAGATCGGCACCGGTCGGGAGCCCGGAGAGTTCGAGTGTTCCATCGCGGTATGTCCATGCCAGGTCGAAAGGAGGAATCGAGTCGGAGGGGATCTGCGCGCGGAAGGAATCGAAGAGGGCCGCATTGGCGGGACTGGCGGTGCGTTGGACCGGCAGATCGAGTGTTGGGCGCGCGCCGCCGGGGATGCAGATGGCCTCGCAGACGAGCCACGAGACATCCGCGGCAATTTCGATTTGCGGGACTTCGAGTTCCGCAGGCGGAATGATTGTCGCGGTCAGCAGGACGCTGCCCTTGTAGCCATAAACCTGGATGTCCCCCGGCTCGACCATGCGCTGTGGAGCCGGCCACCTGAGCGGCCCGGCGGTGAATCCTTCGGGCAACTCCCAATCGACACGCGTCGGAATCCCCGCGTCGCCGGGATTCTCC
>CAZGNH010000417.1:0-3523 GCA_964527025.1 uncultured Chthoniobacterales bacterium
CGGGTGTAGATTTGCCCGTCGGTGCCGAGCCAGTGGATGCTCTCGCCGATGGCGGGTTTGTTGTGCCAACTAAACGCAATCACATCCTCGGAAATCAGAGAGCCGCGGATAAACCGGGCATGGCTGGAGGCCACGGCCACACCGCTCCAGGCGGCGGCGGGGGCGAGGTCATAGGCAAAACTATCCAGATTGCGAACATAGGTCAGCGTCGCCTTGTCCGCCGTTGAAAACAAATCCCTGTCCACCGCGCCGGCATCCCCGGCAATCATCGTGTCCACCGGATCGGTGACCGCCTTGCGGAAACTGTCGGCCACCCCGCCGGTGATGACGTTTTGATCAAAGTCATTTCCGGAAGTCATCACCACATCCACGGAGGCCGAGAACCCGCCGAGGGTGGCGGTGGCGGTGACGGTGCCGTCGCTCACCCACGTCAGCAGATTGCCCTCGCTGAGGGAGGCGTGATCCCCCTGGACACTCCACACCACCTCGCGCTCCAGGGGATTTCGGATGTAGCTCCAGCCCATCCGCGCATTTTTGCGGTAGCTCACATTGCGGGTCACCACCAGCGCATCCTCCACGGTGCTGCTCTCCTCCGAATTGACCCCCAGCACATTGATTGCCTCCGCCTCGCGCGGGATCAGGTATTCGGGCCAGAACGCGCCGGGCGGGAGCGTCAGCGGGGTGGTGAGGAGGGTGGTGTCGGGGTCGTACTGGACGGCGGTTTCGACGGCGGTTTCGAGGAGGGCGTCGATCTGGGCGCGGGTGTAGATTTCGGCTTCGATGATGGCGGGGTCGCTGGCCTCGCCGAAGACGGAGCCGCGGAGGTGGAGCTTGCCGTAGGCGCGGGCGAGGGTCTGGGTCTGGTCGGCGGTCTGGACGATGAGGTTGTAGTCGTAGAGGTCGGCGCCGGAATCGGCGGCGGGGGTCCAGAGGACGGTGACCCGTCCGGTGTCTTCGGCGTGCAGGGCGCCGGGGAGTTCGTGGTAGGCGCCGCCGGCCATGTCGGGGCTGCGGTAGAGGAGGCGGACGAGGGCGCCGGCGGGGAGTTCGAGGGGAACGGTGGCGGATTCGAAACGGGGCTGGAGGCTGACGGTCTCGCCGCGGTAGAGGGTGTGGTCGACGGATTGCGGGCGGGTGGTCTCCACGCGCCAGGGGAGCGGGGCGACGACGGATTGCGCGCGGAGGGCGAGGACGGGGAGAAGCAGCAGCGCCGCGAAAATCAAACCACGGATGCACACGGATACACACGGATGAGAAACGCGAACGTCGAACATCGAACGCTGAACGTTGAATTTTGAATTTTTACGATTGAAATTCATGGGGTGGCGACGGTTTCGAGTTTGGGGCAGGTGATGCGGTAGCGCCAGGTGATGGCGACGCCGCTGAGGCGGCGGCCTTCGACGGCGAGGACGGCGTTGAGGGCGCGGAGGCTGGGGCCGCCGCCGGGGTTGAGGGTGAGCGTGCCGCTGCGGTCGAGGGCGCGGGCCTGGGTGCCGTAGGCCAGCAGCGCGGCGGCAAGGCTGGCGTATTCCTCGACGGTGGTGAAGGTGACGATGGCCGGGCGGTTGCCCCGGTCGTAGACGGCGGGCTCGGGGGTGCGGATGCGGGGCACCACCTGGACAGTGGGGGGCTCGTCGATCTGTAGATCGGCGGCGCCGGTGGCTTTGCCAACCCCGCGCTCGGGGCCGTGACAAAGCGTTGCACTGTTCCAGGTGATGACCATGTGGATCCTTACGCGGTCATGGCGACGGAGTACACGGGGCCGGGGGCCCCTTCGGTGAAGGAGCGGTGGGCGACAAAACCGATCTCGCCAATGCGGAGGTCGGTGTTGCCCCAGCGAACGGGGCCTTCGACAAGGCCGGCGTTGTGGAGGGTGACGGTGATGCCGCCGGCGGCCTGGATGACGAGGTTGTTGCCGGTGATGCGGCTGGTGCCGATGGCGTTGCCGGCGCCCTGGACTTTGAGGGCGTCGAGGACGTTGGCCTCGGTGAGGCCAATGGGGCGGCAGCGGGCGCGCGCGGTGACGGAGGTGAGGATGTGGTCGATGGTGCCTTCGGCGTCGTCGAGCACGGGCTCGGTGCCGATCTCGAAGTCGATGGTCCAGCCTTCGGCGGTCTTGATGGCGTCCCAGGGGGCGCCGGCACCCCAGGCGGCGGTGTGGGGGAGGGTCTTGACGTCGGCGGGGGCGTAGTCGCCGTCCCAGGGGTCGTCGGCGATGGTGTACATGCTGTTGGCGTCGGTGCGGGCGACTCCGTTTTTGAGCACGGCGGTGAATTGCGCGGCGCCGCCGAAGAGGGTCTGGCGGGCGGAGAGGCGGAGCTGGGGGAGCTGGGTGAGGTAGGCGGCGTGCATGGTGAGCTTGCGGCCGGAGAGGGAGTGGACGGCGAGGGGCTTGTCGGTGGCGCCGCCCATGGAGGCGCCGATGGTGGGGTTGCCATACGGGAAAAGCATGGCGAGGAGCCCGGCGGTGGCGCGTCCGGAGGGGGTGAGGGACACGCTGCCGACGGCGTCGGCGAGGCGGGTGTCGACCACGCCGTGGAGGCTGGTCATCACGTCGAAGGTGGTGGGCTCGATGGCGGCGTCGATGCCGTCGCGGTCAAACACGGTCTGACTGTCGTAGGTGATGGAGCCGGGGCCCCGGAGGATGGATTCGCGTGCGGTGGGCATGGTGGGTTCCTTGGGTTGATTACTTTTTTATCTCACAGTGGCACGGAGGCGCGGAGGGGAAGGGTTTGGACGGGATAACAGGATTGAGGGGATTTTTTTGGTTAGGATTGTTGGAGGGTGTGGGAGAGGATGAGGCGGAGCTGCCAGTTGAGGATGGGGCCGGACTGGCCTTTGGCAATAGAGGCGACGGTGGCGGCGAGGGCGCGGACGGATTCGGGGGGGCGGTCGGTGGCGGCGGCGTTGGTGTGGTTGGGGGCGTGGAACCACCAGGCGAGGCGGGTGGCGATCTGGAGGGCGGTGAGGCCGTTTTTGCCGCGGTTGAGGAGGGTGTTCTCGGTGATGTCGATGAGGACGGGGAGTTCGGAGAAGGAGGGGCCGGGGGCGTCGGGCTCGGTGTTGGCGGCGTTGCCGATGCTGATCATGATGAGGATGCCGCTGCCTTTGGCGATGTTTTGCTGCACCTTCTGGCCGATGTCCTGCTCCTCCTCGTGGGCAACAACAATGCCGTGGAGCGTGGGATCCGCTTCGGCGCCGTGTTTGAGGATGGTGAGGAGGTCGATCATTCTTCGATTTCGATGGGCTGGGTTTCGCCGGGGGCGGGGGCGCGGTCGGGGATGTCGGCGGTGCAGTAGAGGTAGTTGCCGAGGGCTGCGGTTTTGTATTCGCGGCTGAGGAGGGTGGCACCGGGGATTTCGGCGATGGCGTCCTGCACGCGGGCGTAGAGCTGCGGGATGGTTTCGCTTTCGAGCTGGGGCACGATGAGGGTGCCGTTGCGGTAGGTGGCCTGGGGGAGCTGGGTTTCGATGGGGTTCATGGTTAGATTCCGTCTTGGTGGCTGGGGTGGAAGTTGGAGGGG
>CAZGNH010000418.1:0-5615 GCA_964527025.1 uncultured Chthoniobacterales bacterium
GCTGTATGAGTGCATACTGTCCGAACCGCGATTCAAGCCCAACGCCGTCCCAGCCTGCCTCCCGCAAGTCGCAGCAGATGGCTTGTGAGAGATGCGGGCCAGCCCGTATTCAGTGTGCGAGGAGGATGCGGCGGAGCTCGGCGATGGCTTCCGGTTGGGCGTGGGCCCCGTGTCCGGAGGCGATGATTTTTTCCGATTGCGCCCATGGAAGGTGCGAGCTCGAATAGGCAACGACGCCGTCGGAGCCCTGCTCCGGCGGTCCCGGCCGCCGCTGGCCGATGATGCTGTGCGCGGGCACGCGGGGTCGCTGCCCGCCAAGAATCTCCAGGAACCTTGAATCCGGGGCCAGCCCGTGGACGCTGGTTGGCAGGCGTCCGGCCGGATCCCGTGGCACATAGGAGGCGATTTCATCAACAATCCGGCTGGGCAGCCGGAAAAAGATTTTGCCGAGGCGGCCGATTCCGCCCAAGGCGATGCTGCTGCCGCCGTGCGGCGTGGCAATGAAGACGACCCTCCCCACATCATTCCTTGGTCCGAAGACCAGACACTGCCGCACAAGATTGTTTTCCGGCAGCAAAGAGGCACCGGACAGGACTCTCTCCGCATCGGACGGCCTTGAGCGGGAAACCTGACGCCGGGCAAGAATGCCCCCCATGCTGTGCCCGACCAACACAAAGGGCTTCAAGTTCCCCATCGCCGCCATCCGGTCCAGTGACTCGCCAAGCTGTCTGGCAGAAAGCGGGACCGGCTGTCCGCTTGGATAGAAAAAGACCCAGAATTGATAGCGGGCGCGCAGGACGGGGTCGCCGACCAGCTCCTTGATGACCCGGCTCCACATGAGCGGCGAAGACATCAGACCGTGAATGAAAACCACCGGGATTTTATCCGGGTCGAAGGGTTGCAGGATGGACAGGCGGGGTTCGGCAAGGCGGTCGCCGCTCATGGCATGCAGGAATCCGTCGAGAGGACCGGGTCCCGAGGTGCGGAGCTTTTCGAGCGGCACCTCGAGATCCATCGCCAGCGGGAACTCGCGCTCCCCGACACGCACACGCCCGACGCGCAGGCTGTCAACCAAACGCACGCCGACAGTGCCCGGCGACCCCTTGCCCGCGGGCAAAGGTTGCGCCACCAGAGTCAGGGGCAGATGCAGGCCTCCCGGGGGGAACGGAGGCGCAGGTCCGCGGCGAATGCCCGCCACCGGCAGACCGTGGCCCTCACGGTGCAGGGCCGGAAAATGGCGCGGCCGGGCCGAAACGGCCGCCAGACGGTCAAAACCCGCCTCGCGCACCGCCATGATACCGCCCGGCACAAAATGCATCGGCGCGTCAACCCCGGCCTCCCCCAAGTCCGGCAACGCCCGCAGGATCGCACGCCGGCACCGCTTCTCCGCAGCCTGCACGGCACGGGCATCCCCCTCCGCAAGCACCGCCAGCGCCGATTCAACCTCCGCGGCCGAACGGGCAAGCCGCTCCGCGGGCGTCGCACACCCCGTGAGCAAAAGCGCCGCCGCCAGAGCCCGCACCCATGCTCCGCCAAAACACCGCATCAAAGCATCTGGCCTCTGCGACACGGATTCCGCGCGCATCAGGCCGCTTCCGGTGCGGACTTCCCGGCGGGACTCTCGCCGGCGTCTCCGGACGGCTTCGGGGCAACCCGCTTGCGGTCCCCCTTTTTGCCGGAGGATTTCTCGCGTCGCTTGATCGGGACTTCGTCGGTCACGACGATGCGGATGTGGCTGCTGCGCTTGAGGATCGGCCCGGCGCTTCCCCGCGCCTTGGGCACGAAACGCTTCATGGTGGGGCCTTCTCCAACAACCGCCTCGAGGACAGTGAGGACCTCCGGGTTGACGCTGTTGTTGTTTTCGGCGTTGGCGATGGCACTGGCAAGGGTCTTGCGCACAAGGGTCGCGGCCTTTTTGGGAACGAATTGGAGGAGGTCCATGGCGTCCGTTGCCGGGAGGCCCTGAATGGCACGGGTGACTTCCCGCGCCTTGAAGGCGGAAATGCGCGCGTTGCGCTGGATGGATTTGACCTGCATGGGATGTGGTGGTTGTTGGTTATTTTTTGGCGTCCACGCGGAGGCGGTCGCCGGGTTGAATCGGTTGGTTTTCGTCGGACAGATTTTGGATGATGGCGCCGCTGACGCTGTCGCGCACGTCGATGACGAGCACGTCGCCGATGCGCGTCGTTCCCCGCCAGACCTGGAACGGCATGCCGATGCGGGCCCCGTGCACGGCTCCGACATTGGCGATGACCAGCGAGAGATCCTCTTTGACCATTCCCACCATGGCCTCGGTGAGACTCGGTTGGACGGCGGCGGGCTGCTGCGCGACAGGCACGCCAAGCAATTGGTTGGTCCGGCGGATCTCGGTTTCGACACCCATGCGCAGATCGGGGTTGATGCCTTCGGTCGTCGCGATGAGGATCTGAATGGCCTCGATGAGGCGCACGAGCTGGGCCTCTGTGGCTTCACGGCGCTCGCGGGCCAGACCGAGATCGCGCACCGCCCCGAGCAGGCGCTGTTCGATTTTCGAGGGGTCGCCGCCGATGCCGGGCACTCCCAGAGCCTCGATCCGCAGGGAAAGCTCGGTGGCCTGCCGTTTGAAGACCTCGGCTTCGTTGTTTGCAAGGGCGAGCGCCCCCGTGAGCGCGCGCACCGTATTGCGCAACTGCGCGATCTCGCGGTCCGCCGCGTCGCGGGATGCGGGCGGAGGCGTGGCGTCGATCCGTGGCGGGGGAATCGTGAGCCCCTGCGCAAGCAGGAGCCCCGTATCATCCGTGTCTGTCAAAGAGCGTTCGGACCCGTGTGACGGACTGGCCGCCACGAGAGCCCATGCGGCAGCAGTGCACGCCGCAATGATCATGGAAAAAAATTGGCTTACTTGGTGACCTTCGCGGTATGGGAACCGTGTTTCTTGAAGATGCGGGTCGGGGCGAACTCGCCCAGTTTGTGGCCCACCATGTTTTCCGTCACAAAGACGGGGATGAAGGTTTTGCCGTTGTGGACGTTGAACGTGTGGCCGACGAAGTCGGGGGTGACGGTACTGCGGCGCGACCATGTCTTGATGGGCTTGTTGACGCCGGACTCGTTCATCCGGTCGATTTTGTCGAGCAACTTCCATTCGACGAAGGGGCCTTTTTTCAGGGAGCGTGCCATGGTGTCAGGATTTCTTGGATTTGGCCTTGCGGCGCTGGACGATGAGGGAGTTCGACGACTTGTGTTTCCGGCGGGTTTTGAACCCCTTGGCGAGCTGGCCCCACGGGCTGACCGGGTGGTGGCGTCCGCCGCCGCCCTTGCTTTTGCCCTGGCCGCCGCCCATCGGGTGGTCGACCGGATTCATGACCATGCCGCGCACGTGCGGGCGGCGTCCCAACCAGCGGGTGCGGCCGGCCTTGCCACTTGCGACATTCATGTGGTCCGAATTTCCGACCTGCCCGATCGTCGCGTAACATTCCTCGTGGATTTTGCGGATTTCGCCGGAGGCCAGTTTGACCAGCGCGTAGCCGCCCTCCCGGTTGGCGAGCGTTGCCAGGGAGCCCGCGCTGCGGATCATCTGGGCGCCGCGTCCCGGCTCCATCTCAAGATTGTGAATCTGCGTGCCAAGCGGAATCAACCGCAAGGGCATCGCACATCCCACCGCCGGCTCCGCCTTCTCCCCGGCCGAAACCTTCGCCCCCACCTCAAGACCCGCCGGCGCCAGAATATACGCCTTCTCCCCGTCGGGATATTCAAGCAATGCAATGCGCGCCGAACGGTTCGGATCATACTCGATCGCCACCACCCCCGCCGCCACATCCCGCTTCCGTCGCTTGAAATCAATCACGCGATACTTGCGCTTGTGACCGCCACCGCGGTGACGGCTCGTCATGCGCCCGTGATTGTTGCGCCCGCCGGATTTTTTGAGCGGTTCGGTCAGCCGTTTTTCCGGCTTGTCCTTGGTGATTTCCGCAAAGTCGGGCAGCGCCTTGAATCGGGCGGCCGGCGTGAGCGGTCGGAAAGTTTTGAGTGGCATTGGTTGACGGGTGTTGAGATGTGCGGTCGTTCCGCGGCGCGGACCGGCCGTTTGCCCTGCGCACACGGATCGCAAAATCCACCCACGGCAGGGAACCGCATATCCTGCCCGATTTTCAGGTTCCTTCAAGAACAATTTCGCGGAAAAATCATGGCTTGCCGGTCCGGGCGGCGGGAGTCGCTGGCAACCGGGTGCCCGGGACCGGCATCAGGGGCCAAACTCCGGGAAACATGGGGCGGGCGCGTCTTTGGTTTGTGTCGGAGGTCTCCGGTGTTTACTTGTCGCGGGTGTCTGTGTTGAGTAGGCTGCACAAACGATGATTTCTTGGATTTTGAAGATGGTGGTTGGATCGAAGAACCAGCGGGAGATCCGGCGCATGGGACCGATGGTGAGCCGGATCAACGCGATCGAGGAGGGTTTGCGCGGGGAGTCCGACGAGGCGTTGCGCGGGCGGACGGCGGCATGGAAGGAGGCGCTGGCGGGCATCGAGGACAACGACGTGCTGGCCGCGAAGCTCGACGAGATTCTGCCCGAGGCCTTTGCGGTGGTGAAAAACACCGCACGGCGGCTGACCGAGCGCAACCATACATTCACGATTTGCGACCAGCCCATGGTTTGGAACATGATCCACTTCGACGTGCAGCTCATCGGGGGCATGGTTCTGCACCGCGGGCGCATCGCCGAGATGGCCACCGGCGAGGGAAAAACCCTCGTGGCCACCCTTCCCGTTTATCTCAACGCCCTGAGCGGACGCGGGGTGCACGTGGTGACGGTCAACGACTACCTCGCCCGCCGTGACGCGGAGTGGATGGGACAGATTTACCAATTTTTGGGCCTGTCGGTCGGGATCATCCAGAACGACCAGCACCCGCAGATGCGCCGCGACCACTACCTGTGCGACATCTGCTACGGCACCAACAGCGAGTTCGGGTTCGACTACCTGCGCGACAATGGCATGGCCACCAGCCGCGAACAGCAGGTGCAACGCCCCCACTACTACGCCATCGTCGACGAAGTGGACTCGATCCTCATCGACGAAGCCCGCACCCCCCTCATTATCAGCGGCCCCTCGACGGTCTCCACCCACCAATACGACCGCTTCAAACCCCTCGTGGAACAGCTCGTCCGCAAGCAGACCATCCTCTGCAACAACCTTGCCGTCGAAGCCAAAAAACTTCACGAAGAAGGCCGCCTTGCCGAAGCGGGACGCACCCTCCTCAAACTGCGCTTCGGCCAGCCGCGCAACAAGGGGTTCCTCCGCGCCATGGAAGATCCCGACCTGCGCCGCCTCGTCGAAAAGGCGGAACTCGAATTTTACAAGGACACCGAAGGCAAAGCCGCCCTGGTCGATCTCAAGGAGGAACTCTACTTCACCATCGAGGAGCGCCAGCATGATGCCGACCTCACAGAAATGGGCCGCACGTTCCTGAATCCCGACGACCCCGACGCCTTCGTCCTGCCCGACCTGCTGACCGCTTTCGCCGACATCGAAAACGACCCGGCTCTCTCTCCCGCAGAAAAAATCCAGAAAAAAGCCGAGCTTCAGCAGCATTCCGATGCGCAGGCCGAGCGCATCCACAACATCTCCCAGCTCCTCAAGGCC
>CAZGNH010000419.1:0-2551 GCA_964527025.1 uncultured Chthoniobacterales bacterium
TGCCGCCGACCTGCTCGCCGCTCGGAAGCAGGATGTGGTATTTGACATCGAGCACGCGCGAGGTTGAGTCCGCCCGCTCGAGAAATTTCCCGGCTTGGAGAAAATCCCACCCTTCGCCGTGGGTCATGGTGGCGTCGGTTGTCCCCTGAAAGGCGTGCAAGCGGTCCACGAGGCGGCGGTAGAATCCGATGGGGCTGTCCGCGTGATCGGCGCGCGCACCGCCGTCGCGGAGGTAGAGGTAGGTGCTGTTGAGTTGCTCCCACATTTCGCTGGAAATTTGTTCGCGGACCGTGCGGGCGTTTTCGCGGGCGCCGCTGATGCACGAGAAGATCGAGTGTGGGTTGCGTCGCTCAAAGGTGACAAATTCCATAACACTTTCCGGTGTGATCCGGTCGAAGATTTTTCCGTGGAGGTCCTGGTCCTCGAGGGTCGCGAGGATGGGCACCCACTGGCTTTCGACCGGTGCGGGGCTCTGGAGCTGGAAATCCAGCAGGAGCTGCATGTTCACATCCAGGAGGCGCGCATTCATTTCCGCGCGCTCGATGTAGCGGCTCAGCCAGTAGCAGGAATCGGCAACTCTCGACAGCATGTCAGACCTCCCTGTCCAACACCCATGTGTCCTTGCTGCCGCCCCCCTGGCTCGAGTTCACCACCAACGACCCCCGGCGCAAGGCAACGCGGGTCAGGCCGCCCGGAATGATCGAAACCCCCGGCCCGCAGAGCACATACGGGCGCAGATCGATGTGGCGTCCCTCGAGCTTCCCGTCGCAGTAGGACGGCGAGCGGGAGAGCATGACGGTGGGCTGGGCAATGTACCCGCGGGGATCGGCCAGAATTGCGTCGCGGAACTTCGCAATTTCCTCCCTCGAGGCATGGGGACCGACCATCATCCCATACCCCCCGCTTTCGTTCGCCGCCTTCACAACCAGCTTTTCCAGATTCCCGAGGATGAACGCGCGGTCGGTTGGGTCGGAGGACAGGTGGGTTTCGACGTTGGGCAGGAGCGGTTCCTCGGAAAGGTAAAACCGGATCATGGCGGGAACATAGTGGTAGGTGACCTTGTCGTCGGCAACCCCCGTTCCAACAGCATTGGCAAGATTGACCGTGCCCGCCCGGTAGGCCTCGAAAAGCCCCGGCACTCCGATCACGGAGTCTTTGCGGAAAACCCGCGGGTCGAGGTAGTCGTCGTCGATGCGCCGGTAGATCACGTCCACGGTCCTGAGTCCTCGCGTCGTCTTCATATAGACCCGCCGGTCGCGGACGACCAGATCGTTGCCGGTGACGATTTCGATGCCCATCGAGCGGGCGAGGAACGAGTGCTCGAAGTAGGCCGAGTTGTAGACGCCCGGGGTGAGGACGACGACCGTGGGCTCGTCCACCCCGGCGGGCGCGGCGTGCCGGAGTGTCGTCAGCAATTCCTGCGTGTAGTGGGCGACCGAGCGGACCGGATACTTCGCAAAAAGGTTCGGGAAGACACGCTTCATGGTCTGGCGGTTTTCGAGAACATACGAGACACCCGACGGGCAGCGCCCGTTGTCTTCAAGAACGAGGTAGCGCCCGTCGTGGTCGCGGATCAGGTCCGTCCCGCAGACGTGGATATACACCCCGCCGGGGACGTCGAAGCCGCGCATTTCCGGGCGGAAGTGACGCGCTGTTTCGACGACCTCCCGCGGCACGACCCCCTCCTGCAGAATCCGCCCCTCGTGATACACGTCGTGCAAAAACATGTTCAGCGCCCGCAGGCGCTGTTCGAGTCCCCGCTCGATCATCTCCCACTCGTCGCGGGGAATGATGCGCGGAATCAAATCGAAGGGGAAAATCCTCTCGGTCCCTTCGTCCCCGCTGTAAACCGTGAACGTGATCCCCTGGCTGAGTGACGACTGCTCGGCAAGCAGGCGCTTGCGCTCGAATTCCCCGTGACCAAGTTCCTCAAGGCGTGCGGCAAGCTGCGCGTAATGCGGGCGGACGGTTCCGTCACCGGCGAACATTTCATCGAAATACCCGCCGACTTGATAACCCTCCATGAGACCCGTCATGCGGACATCCCCCGTGTCATGGGCCCCTCAGCCCCGCACCCTCATGCCCGCCGAAGGGTCCATTGCGCCGGTCAGATGACGCCCGCTTTGGCAAGGGTTGTGTGGGCGCCGTTTTTCGAGAGAGTTTTGAAGGCGCGGGCGGTTGCCTTGACTGTGACAAATTTGTTGAGTTCGGGAACCCAGACCCGCTTGGTTTTGAGATTGGGGGAATGCCAGCGCGGGGTGACGGCGGTGACGTGCATGCCGATGCCGCCTTTTTTCTTGGCGAGGCCGCGGCGGTGGATTTTGGAACCGCGCCTTGGCTTTGCCCCGGTGATTTCACATTTTCTGGACATGAGTCGGAAACTATTGCCGTGGATGTCCGTCCCGTCAAGCACGATTGGCGGGGATTTTTTTCGTGGCTTCATGCATGGTAGCTTCCGTGCGTGATGGCGGCTTCATACATGGCCAGGACATTTTCGGTTGGGGAATTGTCTTGAATGCAGTGGGTCGGGGCGAAGCAATAGCCGCCTCCG
>CAZGNH010000420.1:0-1953 GCA_964527025.1 uncultured Chthoniobacterales bacterium
TCCGCGGGCACCCCGCCGAAGGCCGCCGCCGTGCACCGCACCCCTGTCCCGCCCAACCCTTGCAAAAGCGCTGCAAAATATCGGTCCGCTCCCCCGCGCGTCGCATCAAAATGCATGCCCAGTTCGACAAGGCGCATTTCCCCCGGTGGCACGGTGGGTCCGGCACTCATGACCTTCCCCCGTGTGCTTCGGCGAGCGTGGCGGCCATGGCCTCTGCGACTGCCCCGAGCCCCAGCGTGCCTTCGACCCACCGACGCCCCCGGTCCGCAAGCGTGGCACGCCCGGCCCCGTCCCGCATCAATCCACGCAGCGCTTCCGCCAGCGCCCCGGCATTCCCCTCGGGAAAAATGACCCCTCCCCCGCTCGAGGCCACCAGCGCCGGAATCTCCCCGGAATCGGATCCCGCCACACAAGTGCCACACGCCAGCGCCTCCGGAATCACCCTCCCGAATTGCTCCTTCCAGTTGGGCCGCGTCTCGGATGGCAACACCAGCACGTCCATCGCACTCAAAAAACACGGCGTCCGGTCATGATCCACATACCCCTCGAATACCACCCGGCGCCCGTGACCCCGGCGGTCAAAAAATTCCCCCAGCGGCCCGCGCAACGGCCCCGTCCCCACCACCACAAGCCTCCACGGCAAATCTCCGACACGGTCCAACGCCTCCGCCAAAGTCATCAACCCCTTGGCCTCGACAAGCCTCCCCACATACCCGATCACCACCTCCCCCGGTCGCCGCGGAATCACGTTCTCCGCCTCCGGACGCGGACGATACACCTCCGTGTCCACCGGCAACGGACACACCCCGATCTTTCCCGCAAATCCTTTCTCCCGCAGCACGTCTCCCACCGCCGCGGTGATCGGCAACGCATACGCAGCCGACCGATAAACAAAGCGCTCCATCCGCGAAAAGGGAAATGGATAGCGCTTCAGCAAATTCTGGCACGAGTAAAACCCGAGGGTCGGCGGGTTGGGCAGCCCTTTGGCGGCGTGGAAGATTTGGGAGGTGGCGGCGGCGTAGGGTTCGTGTTGGACGTAAACGATGTCGAAGGCGCCGCGTTCGAGGAACGGCCTCCACCGGATGAGGTAGCCGTGGAGGATGATGTTTCCATTGGGCAGGACGGGGATTTTGTGGACCGTCAATCCCGTGACGGGTTCCTGATCGAGAGTATTTCCGAATTCGTCGCGCCACCGTGCGGGCACAACAAGAGTCACATCCCACCCGGTGGCGGCGGCCAAACGCGCAAAGAGGCGCTGGTTGGCGGCCGTCGCACACGAGTGGCTGACCACAAGTGCCTTCATGGCCCGACGCGGATTCCCGGGCGCGACCGCGCGATGGCGTAGGCCTCCTCGGTCATGTCGGTCACGCGGTCCCATGTGAATTCCCGCCCGACAAGGCTGCATGCCTCTTCGCCCATCGCACGGCACAGGGCCGGATCGGCCACAAGACGCCCGACGGCGGCGGCGATGGCGGACGGGTCGTGGACAAGAAACTCACCGGTGACCCCCGGGCGCACCAATTCCTCGGTGCCGTTGATTTTTGTGGCAAGGACGGGCAGGCCGCAGGCCGCGGCCTCGATTGTGGCAAGACTGAACGCCTCGTAATGACTCGGAAAAAGAAATGCGTCGCCGGCGCCGAGCACTTCGGGGATGTCTTTGCGGAAACCAAGGAAATCGACACGATCGGCAACGCCGCACCCGACCGCAAGCCTCCGGAAGGAATCACCCGCGGGATCCACGCCAGCAACCGCCAGCCTCCACCCGCCCGACGGCGCACACCCAAGCGCCCGAATCGCAAAATCCAACCCCTTGCGCTTCCACTCCCCGCCGGAAAACACACACACAAATTCGTTCCACCCGAAACGCGCGCGCACCGCACGCCGGCGGTCCTCCCCGAGCGGACGGAAGACACCCGTGTCGGCCGCATTGGGAACGATCCGGACCTCCGCGCC
>CAZGNH010000421.1:0-3255 GCA_964527025.1 uncultured Chthoniobacterales bacterium
CTACGACTTCTATATCTACGCCTACTTCGCCGCCTTCTTCGTAGGGCCGCTCTTTTTCTACCCGCTGGGCGGGTTGGGCGGGGCCCCCGCCGATGAGCCAGCCGGGAGCAAGCCCGGCGCTCTCAAACACCCACGCCAGAAGCGAGGCGGTGGTGGTTTTCCCGTGGGTGCCGGTCACCACCAGATTGTGGCGCCCGCGCAGGAAGAGATCTCCGAGCAGCCCGGGCAGGGAACAGTAGGGGAGCTTCCGGTTGAGGACGGCTTCGACGGCGGGGTTGCCGCGGGTCATGGCATTGCCGATGACGATCCGGTCTGCGGAGGCGGGGATGGCTTCGGGGTCGTAGCCCTGTGTGACCGGGATGCCGCGTTCGAGGAGGTGGTCGGACATGGGGGGATAGATATTGTCGTCCTGGCCGGTGACCGTGTGGCCGCGCTCACGCATGGCGGCCGCGACGGCCCCCATGGCCGTGCCGCAGATGCCAAGGAAATGCACCGTCAGGTGCCGCCGCCCGTCCTCCGCCTCCCGCTTGCCGCGCTTAGTAGACATCCCTGCGGTAGCGCTTCTCCTTCTTGAGCGCCGTGACAAACTCCGCGGCCTGCTCACGCGTCATGCCCCCCTCGCGCACCGCGATTTCGTGCAGCGCATCGTCGACATCTCTGGCCATGCGCGCGGCATCGCCGCAGACGTAAAAGTATGCGCCCCCGAGAATCCACCGGAGGATTTCGGCACCGTGTTCGAGCAGGCGGTGTTGCACGTAGATTTTGTGGTTTTGGTCGCGTGAGAAGGCGGTGTCGAATTTGGTGAGGGTGCCGTTGGCGAGGTGGTGTTCGAATTCGTCTTTGTAGAAGAAGTCGGTTGCGGCGTGTTGTTCGCCGAAGACGAGCCAGTTCGGTCCGGTGGCACCGGTGGCGGCGCGTTCCTGAAGAAAGGCGCGGAAGGGGGCGATGCCCGTGCCCGGGCCGACCATGATGCAGGACGTCGATGGGTCGTCCGGCAGGCGGAAGTGTTTGGAGGAATGGATAAAGACCGGCACCGGCGCGCCGTCCGCCCGCTCGGCCAGAAAAGACGAACAGACCCCCTTGCGCGCGCGCGTCTGACCGCCGGGCGTGTAACGCACCACCGCCACCGTCAGGTGCGCCGAGTCGCCGACAGCACGTTGCGAGGAAGCAATCGAATACAGACGGGGCTGCAACTTGCGCAGCACCCCGGCAAATTCCTCCGGACCAAACCGTGCCCGCGGATACGCCAGAAGCAAATCAAGCACGTCGCGCCCGCCGAGCAATGCGCGGGTTTCGTCCGTTGACCCGTGCTGCCCGCCCAGCGCGGCCGCCTCCGGGTCCCGCGCGGCAAGCGCATCAAGGAATTGCTTCGAGGGCTCCGTGACAATGAAATCGCGCGTGAGGGCTTCGCGCACCGGAACCGGACGGCCCTCGTGGGTCGGGACAATTTCCGTGCCCGAAAACCCGAGGACCCCGAGGATGGCTTCCACCAACTCCGGGTCGTTCGCGGGCAGAATGCCCAGCGAGTCGCCGGGTTCATAAGCAAGGCCCGAACCGCGCAGATCGATTTCGAAGTGGCGGGTGTCTTTGTTGGATGAACCGGCAGTGAGCCTCCGGTTGACCGCGAGGGCCGCCGGAAACGGATTTTTTCTCGAATAGGGGAGGGACGGATCCATTGGGAAAGTTCCGGTTTTTTACGCGGGCGGGGGCCGATGCGCAAGTGTCGCGGCGTATTTTTTCTCCCCGCGGAGCACCGGAACCGGCTAGCCTGCCTTCCATGCGGGTTCTTGTCACCGGCTTGATCGGGCACTATGCCTTCGGCGGCGTCTTCTGGGATTACATCCAGTATGTGCTCGGGTTTCGCGCGCTCGGGCACGACGTCTGGTATTTCGAGGACACCGGGGCGTGGGCCTACCATCCGGTTCTGCAGGAACCCAGCGCCGATTGCTCGCACAACCTCGCCTATCTGGGCAGGGTCATGGATGACTTCGGCATGGGCGACCGGTGGATTTACCGCAACGAGGCCGACAAGCAATACCACGGCGCCGCACAGGGGCGTTCCGCGGAATCCGTCATCGCCTCGGCCGACGTCTTGGTCAACGTCTCGGGCGCGTGCTGGCTGCGTCCCGAGACAGCGCGCATTCCGCGCAAGCTGTTCTTGGACGGCGATCCGATGTTCACGCAGATCGGCATGATCGAGGATGACCGCACGGGCGGCCACATCCGCGCCCACGACGCCCACTTTTCCTTCGGGCTGCATATCGGACACCCCGGATGCCGGGTCCCCGAAGGCGGGCTGCATTGGCGTCCCACGGTCCAGCCAATCGCCCCCGACCATTGGCTCTGCACGGGGCGCGACGGCCATGTTGCCGAAGGCGCATGGACGACCGTCATGAACTGGTCCAGCTACGCTCCCAAGGAATATGCGGGCGAGAGCTACGGGCAGAAAGACGGGGAATTTTTGCGATTTTTGGATTTGCCGGGCGCGACGGGTGAGCGGTTTGTGCTTGGGATGGGGCAGGGGGTGGGCCGCCGCCGTCCGACGAAACTGTTAAGCGGGGCCGGGTGGTGCATTGTCGAGCCCGACGAACACCTGCCCGATTACCTGACCTACCGCGACTTCCTTGCCGGATCGAAGGCCGAATGGAGCGTCGCCAAGGGCGGTTATGTGAAATCCCGGAGCGGGTGGTTCAGTTGCCGCAGCGCCTGCTACCTCGCCCTCGGCAAACCCGTCGTCGTCCAAGACACCGGTTGGTCTTCCCACCTGCCCTCCGGCGATGGCGCCCTCGCCTTCACCACCTTCGAAGAAGCCGTCCGCGCCATCCACCACGTCCGCGACAATTACCCGCACCACCAACAGGCCGCACGCGCGTATGCCAGAAAACACTTCCATGCACCCGACGTCTGCTCCCAACTCCTCGATCCACGGTAACCCGCCTCCCCGGACGGACAAGGACCTCTTCTCCCACGCGGCCCTCGTCCTCGTCGGCCACGGCTCGACCCTCAACCCCGACTCGAGCGAACCCACCCACGCCCACGCCGCAGCCATCCGCCGCATGGGCCTCTTCGCCGAAGTCGCCTGCTGCTTCTGGAAAGAACAACCCTCCATGCGCGAGGTCCTCCGCATGGTCGAGAGTCCCGAAATCTATGTCGTCCCCAACTTCATCAGCGAAGGCTACTTCCCCCGCAGGGTCATCCCCCGCGAACTCGGCCTCGAGGGCCCGCTCCCCCGCCGCGACGGCCGCACCATCCACT
>CAZGNH010000422.1:0-3301 GCA_964527025.1 uncultured Chthoniobacterales bacterium
GGTGTGCACCCGGCGGTTGGCCGCGCGTGTGTGAACCGCCGCCCCCGCCGCGACCATGCCAACTTCCTGCCAACCCATCCTGCCCGACGAAGGGCGCCACGTCGTACACCTGTTTTTCACCCTTGACCACGGCGCATGGGATCTTCTCGATCCCTCCGCCAAAATCGCCGCCATGACGGCCCTCTCGGCGCTTGTGCAGGAAATCCGCGCCGAGCCCGACACCCAGCTCCTGACCCTGAGCATGGTCACCCCCAAAGCCGACATCGGCTTCATGCTCATAACCCCGGACCTCCATGACGCCGATGCGTTTTCGAAACGCCTTGCCCTCGCGCTGGGGCCCGACGTTCTCTCCCCCTCGTTCGCATGTCTGTCGATGACCGAACGCAGCGAATACACCACCACCGAGGAGGAATACGGCGCCTCGCTTGTCCGCGAAGAGGGGCTCGCGCCGGACTCCCCGGAGCACAAGGCCAAAATCGGCGAGTTCCGGGCGCGCATGGAAAAATACGCGCGCGACCGGCTCGAGCCGAATCTGCCCGACTGGCCGGTTGTTTGCTTCTACCCGATGAGCAAGCGCCGCGGAGGGCGCGACAATTGGTATGCACTCGATTTTGCGGCCCGCAAGGCGCTCATGGCCGGACACGCCCGGATCGGGCGCACGTATGCGGGCAGGGTCCGGCAACTCATCACCGGCTCGACCGGACTCGATGACATGGAGTGGGGGGTGACCCTCTTTGCGCAGTCGACTTCGGCCGTCAAGGAGATCGTCCACGAGATGCGTTTTGACGAGGTGAGCGCCCGTTATGCGGAGTTCGGTGGGTTTTTCATCGGCCTGCAGATGCCGCTGGATGCGCTTTTTTTGAGGCTGGGACTGTGATGGGGGAGGGCGCAGGACATCGGGAGGAGCCGGTGCTGCCGGGGCGGCTGGTTGAGATTTTGCGTTTGCGGCGTCCGCTGCTTGTCGCCTATTCGGGCGGGGTGGACAGTTCGGTGCTCCTTGCGGTGGCTGTGCGTGTTTTGCGCGGGGAGGTGTTGGGGGTGATTGCCGACAGCCCGAGCCTGCCGCGGGCATCCCTGCGCGGGGCTCTTGAACAGGCGCGGGAGTTTGGCGCGTCGGTCGAAGTGCTCCCGACCGCCGAGTTCAGCGACCCGCGATATACCGCGAATCCCCCGGACCGCTGCTACTTCTGCAAGGCCGAATTGTCCCGCCGCATGGACGCCCTCGCCGCAAGCCGCGGATTTGCGGCCCTTGCCTACGGGGAAAATGCCGACGACCCGCCCGGTGCCCGCCCCGGGAATGCCGCCGCCCGTGAATTTGCCGTCACCGCCCCGCTGCGCGAGGCCGGACTCGGCAAGGCCGCCGTGCGCGCCATCGCCCGCGACCTCGGTCTTGCCTCCGCCGACGCCCCTTCGCAGCCGTGCCTCTCGTCGCGAATTCCCCACGGCACACCGGTCACACCCGATGCGGTCGCACTGGTCGAGGAGGGCGAGGCGGTCCTTCAGGGAATGGGTTTCCGGGTGTTCCGGGTGCGCCTTGCGTCTGCGCACCCTCCACGTGCTCTTGTGCAGGTGGCACCCGACGAACTGGCTGATGCTCTGGCGCGGGAGACCGCGTTGGCGGAGGCCCTGCTGGCGCGCGGGTTTTCTTCGGTGGAGATCGACCCGGCGGGATACCGCGGCGCGGGACTCCTGTGAACGCGCCGCTGCGGACCCTGCGCCGGGAAATTGCCTCCCACAACCGGCACTGCTGGCTCGCGGCCGCGGGCAGCCTCTTCCTTGCATGGCTCGCGTGGGTTTTTTGTTACGGGCTTGTGCGCGGCGCTGTGCTCCTCATGGCCACCATCATCGAAGGCCCCGACGCAAAGACCCCTGTGTGGACAACGCCCGCCTTCCTCGCCCTCGCCGGTGTTTTGCTGGTTTGGGCCGGTGTGGACGCATGGGTGCGGCGCTTCCGCCCGCCATCCGACCGCCCGATCATCGGGTGGCACCTCTTTCCCGACACCCTCCTTCTGCCCGCGCGGTTGACGCTTGCCGTCGGCAACCACCTCGATGCCCGCATCCGTCTCTCCCGCCACGAACTGGGCGAAACGTGGAGGCTGTGGGAGTGGGTCGCCGCATGGGGACGCACACCCGCCCACTCCCTTGGCACGGAATTCCCCGACGCCCGCACACTCCACAAATCACTCGATGCCCTCCAGGTGCTCGGGCGGATCGACCTCCACCGCGGCGAAGACGGGTGGTTCTACCTCCCGCGGTCGGACGGCGCGCCGGAATCTTCCGCGGACTGACCGCCATCCGCGCCCGCCGCCCTGCGCAGCGCCAGCGCACCGAGAATTTCCTCATGCCGCCGCTTGTTGATCGGGTAAAAAGCCGCCAGCAACATCCCAAGCACAATCGAAAGCGCCGGCAGCGGCCCGATGGCCACGCGGATCGCCGTCAGCGCTGTCGCCGGCTGTTCGGGCGGGATTTCGCCCGGGCCGCTTGATTGGTAGCCCGCAGCCGCCAGCGCCTGTCCGACGATGAAACTGCCAAGGGCAAGGGCGATCTTTTGCAGGAACACAAAGCACCCGTAATAGACGCCCTCGCGCCGCTCGCCGGTCTCGAGTTCGTCGAGTTCGATCACATCGGGCAACATGGCGTTCGGGACAAGATAACAGACCGAAATGCCAACGCCCGCCATGACCGCAAGCAGGAAAATGATCCCGCCGGCGCCGGGTTGCAAAAACCACAGCCCCGCCTGCGCCACCAGCCAGAACGCCATCCCGTAAAAATATACCGGCTTCTTGCCGAGCTTCACACTGAGCCATCCCCACAAGGGAATCAGCACAAGCGCCGTCAATTGCACCGCCAGCGCCACCGCCTGGAAGCGCGTCGGCGGCATCCCAAGCCAGTTGGTCACGTAGTAGGGCATGATCGAGGCGGTGAATTGCATGGCCAGCCACGAAAAGAGATAGATGCCGCAGACGAGCAGGAACGGGCGGTTGGAGACGAGGATTTTGAAGTGCTGCGCGGCGCCAAGGCGCGGGTGGGGGGTTTCGCGAACGGCGCGGGCGTGATCGCAACGCACCGCATCCCTCCAAATGCCTCCCACACACACCGCCATCGCCCCGACCCCGATCACCGCCACACACGCCGCCATCACCGCGTATTTGACCGTGTCGGGGGCCGCGGCCATCACCCGGAAAACCACCAGCGCCACCACCAACCCCCCGACACTGCCCCCCAGCGAAAAGGCCATCCGGAATCCCGTGATGCGCGAGCGCTCGTCGTAATCGTGCGAGAGCTCCGGGGTGAGCGAGGA
>CAZGNH010000423.1:0-2677 GCA_964527025.1 uncultured Chthoniobacterales bacterium
CGGCTCCGACGGCTCCGACGGCTCCGACGGCTCCGACGGCTCCGACGGCTCCGACGGCTCCGACGGCTCCGACGACTCCGACGACTCCGACGGCCCGAGCGGGAGCTCCGGCTCGTTGGCCGGCCCGGCTTTTGCGGCGACGGGCAGATCGATGCGGCGGAGTTCGTCGGAATTCGGCAGTTCGTCGAGGTCTTTGATCCCGAAATGTTCCATGAAAAACTGGGTGGTTTCGTAGAGGAGGGGGCGGCCGGGGATTTCCGCGCGTCCCGCGATGCGGACGAGCCCGCGGTCTAGCAGGGTCTGCATCACGCCGTCGACGGCGACCCCGCGCACGGCTTCGATGTCGGCCCGTGTGATCGGCTGGCGGTAGGCGACGATGGCAAGGGGTTCCATGGCCGGCGAGCTGAGCCGCGCCGAACGGTTTTCCGGATAGAGCTGGCGCAGCCACGGGGCGAATTCATGACGGGTCACCAACTGCCACCCGGCCCCCGTCTCGCGCACTGCATAGGTGCGGCCCTCCCGCTCGCATTCCTGCCCCAAGAGGGAAAACGCCTCGCGGATCTCCCCCTCCTTCGCACGGGAGTGGGCCAGCGCCGCCTCATCCCCGCTCTCCGCCGCACCCCGAAGCACCGCCCTCAGCTCCTTGACCGAAACCGGCTTCTGCGAAGAAAACAAAATGGCCTCGAGGACCTGGTGCAATGGAACGGCCCCGCCGCCCCCCGATGTCGTGTCTTCCGTCATGCTTCCTCCTTGGTTGCCCGGTGCTCCACCGGATCTTCCTCCGCCCCGCCGCCCGGATCGAACACGCCGCGGGTTTCAAGCGCCGGATCGATCCAGATTTCCCCGAAGCTGTTGTCCTGGCGCACCTTCAACTGCTTGAGCCGGATCAATTCGAGCATCGCCAGAAACGTCACGACAATCTCCATGCGGCTCGCCGCCCCCTCAAAACACTCCTCGAAACGCAGACTCACCCCCGATGACGCCAGCTTGAGCAAAAACTCAATCTTGTCGCCCACCGTGAAGTTCTCCGCAAAAATCTCCCGCAAATCCTCCCGCCCGGCATCAAGGCGCTTGAGGACTTTTTGGAAAGCATTGATCAAATCGAAAATCCCGACTTCCTCGACAAGGAGGTTTTCCCCCGGGGTGAAATCGCCCGCTGGGGCGGGCGCTCTCGGGAAAAGCTTCTCCTGCATTTGCTCGCGTGTGCGGAGCTGTGCCGCCGCCTCTTTGAATTTTTTGTATTCGATGAGCTGACGGATCAGCTCCCAGCGCGGATCATCCTCGTCGGCGTCCACATCCGCCATCTGCTGGTCCCTGGGCAGCAGGGTCCGGCTCTTGATGTAAAGCAGGTTGGCCGCCATCACGATGAACTCCCCGGCCAGATCGATGTTCAATACATGAAAGGCCTCCATGTAATCGAGGTATTGCCGCGTGATCCGCTCGATCGAAATGTCGTAGATATCGACCTCGTCTTTTTTGACCAGATAGAGCAGCAGGTCGAGCGGACCCTCAAAGACTTCGAGTTTGACCTTGTATTCCACGTGGAGCGGGGTGGGGTGCCCCGGGAATGCCGCAAACGGCCCCGGGGCGCATGCCAATCAGAGCCTGCGATACCCGCGCTTGCGCTCCTCGGTCGCCAGTTGCGACCGGTGCTTTCTGCGTTCGGAAATTTTCGTCTTCCGCTTGCGGAGCTGCCGGGCAAGCTTGTCGGTGACCTTGTCGATGGCCGCATACAGGTCGTCGTCGCTATCCTCCGCGTGGATGTCGGGCCCCGGAATGGCAAGGTGGACCTTGACCACGTGCTTTTTCGTTTTCGTCTCGTCGTGGAGGAGGACGACATGGGCCGCGAGGATTTGGTCGGAGATGGATTCGAGGTGGGAGATTTTATCCGCCACGTGGGCATGGATGGCGGCGGTGAGGGTCAGGTGTCTCGGGCTCAGATGAATTTGCATGGGACGTTCGGTGAAGAGGGAGTTTCGCCCGGATGTCACCCCCGTGTCAAACCGGGAGAGGTCAGAATTCTCCGGGTTGTTCGAAGCGGTTGACCCGGAACGGGAAGGGGAAGCCGCGCTTGACGGGTTTGTCGGATGCGGTCTGCGGAGCCTCTTTCGCCGGTGCGGCCCCCGCCTTGCCGGAGGGGGGCAGGCCGAAGGAATCGACGGCCACGAGGGCACTGCGTCCTCCGCCTGTCAATTTCCGGCGTGGCAGGATGAATTTTTGGGGCACGTGGTAGTTGCTCAGATCCCTTGCGAAGCGGCGCTGGTTGTAGCCGATGTGGATGTTTTTGCGGATTTCGAAGTGGAGATGGGCGGTGTACATGCCCCGGTTGGTACCGATGGTGCCGACCTGCTGGCCGCGCACAACCTGCTGCCCCTCGCGCACCGTGATCCTGTCGAGGTGCGCGTAAACCGAATCGACCGTGTTGAGTTCCCGTTTCTCGGCAAATGTATGGCGCACAATCACCAGATTGCCCCAGCCCATCCGCATGTCCCGCGCCATCACCACCACCCCGTGCGCAACCGAATACACCGGATCCCCCAAATCCGAATTCCCCCCGCCAATTCCGTTCCAATCCTCCCCCATGTGGTAGTTGGCACGAAACCCGCGCGATATGTAATAGCCTTCCGCGTCCGGCTTTCCCCCCCGCCGGGGGAAACCCCCCCCCCCCCCCCCCGCC
>CAZGNH010000424.1:0-5078 GCA_964527025.1 uncultured Chthoniobacterales bacterium
ACGGCCGTGTTGATCTGGTTTGTCCTGCCGGGGCGCATCCACCGGGATCCCGCGGAATCGTCCGCCTTCAATTTTCGCGGAGTTCTGCACGTGTTTCAGATGCCAAGCGTGTGGACGCAGGCCCTCATCATCATTTGTGCCTATGTCGGGTTCAAAGCAACCGATGACTTCTCACTTTATGCCAGCGAGGTTTTGGGCTTGAACGAAGTCGAAGCGGCGAAAGTCGGCACGGTGTCGTTGTGGATGCGACCGCTTGCAGCGGTTGCCGCGGGCTTTCTTGCCGACCGACTGGGCGCGGGTTTCATGACAATTGTCAGTTTTGCGTTGCTTGCTGTCGGGAGCCTCGTGCTTGGCACCGGTTTTGTCCGAACCGGTATGATCGAATTTTTTGTGATGAGCGTCATTTGTGCGAGTCTGGGCATTTTTGCTTTGCGGGGGCTTTACTACGCAATCATGAAAGAAGGCAACGTTCCGCTTGCCTTTACCGGGAGTGCGGTCGGGCTGGTGTCCGTGGTGGGTTACACGCCCGATATTTTCATGGGGCCTCTGATGGGGTATTTATTGGACCGGCATCCGGGGCCGTCAGGACATTACCATGTGTTTTTGGTGGTTTTCGGCTTCGCGGTCACCGGTCTCGCCGCCGCCGTTTTTTTCCGCCACCTCACCCGCCGGACATGAGGTTCCCGATCGTGTCGAGCCATGCGGCGCGGAGGGATTTTCCGGGGATGCGGGTGGCATGGCCGCCGACCGTTAGGATGAGGGAGTCCGAGGCGGTGACGGCGCCGATCGGGAGAGCTTCGATACCGCGGTCTTCGAGCAGTTCGAGGGCTTTTGGGGTGAGTTCCGGAGTGCAGGAGACGACGATGCGGGATTGGGACTCGTTGAAGAGGGCAAGGTCGGCGCGTCCCCCGCACAAGGGGATGCTGACTTCGGCGCCGAGAGGTTCCGGTCCCGAGAGGCAGCATTCGGCGAGGGCAACGGCCAGTCCGCCTTCGCTGCAGTCGTGGGCCGACCGGACGAGGCCCGCGCGGATCAGTTCGCGCAGGGCGTCGTGGAGCCCGCGTTCACGGTCGAAATCGAGGGTGGGCGGGGCGCCGGATTTTTTGCCGGTCCGGGCGAGGAGGTAGTGGGAGGCGCCGATTTCCGACCCGGTGCCGCCGAGGAGGAGGATCGTGTCGCCGGGTGCTTTGAACGCCTGGGTGGTGACATGCGCGGGATCTTCGATGATGCCGACCATGCCGACGGTGGGGGTCGGATCGATGGCTCCGGCGGGGCTTTCGTTGTAGAGGCTCACATTGCCGCCGGTGACCGGTGTCCCGAAGGCGGCGCAGGCTTCCGCAAGGCCCTCGACCGCCTCGCGGAGCTGCAGGAAATTTTCCGGGCGGTGGGGGTTTCCGAAGTTGAGGTTGTCGGTGATGGCGAGCGGGACGGCGCCCGAGCAGGCGAGGTTGCGCGCGGCCTCGGCAACCGCGATCCGCGCTCCCATGCGCGGATCCTGACGGCAGTAGACCGCATTGCAGTCGGTTGTGGCCGCAAGGATTTTGCCGGCTTCGCGGACGATGAAGACGGCGGCGTCCGATCCCGGCAGGACGGTCGCGCCGAGCCGGACCATGTGGTCGTATTGGCGCCAGACCCAGCGCTTCGATGCGATGCTCGGGTGCGAGAGGAGTCCGAGCAGGGTCGATGCAAGGTCGCGCGGCTGCAGGTCGGGCAGGCCCTCGAGGAGAATTTCCGGATCCGACGGGAGGGGAGGGGGTTTCGGGGCGGCCTCCCGCACATAGACGGGCGCATCGTCGGCAAGGGCGCGGGCCGGGATCTCGACGACCGTTTCCCCGTCCTCGCGCACGCGCATCAGGCCGTCGTCGTTGACGGTTCCAATCTGCGCATACGGCAAATCCCACTTGTCGAAAATGTCGCGCACGGCGGATTCCCGTCCCTTGTGGACGATGACGAGCATCCGCTCCTGCGACTCGCTCAGGAGAATTTCGTAGGGGGTCATGCCCGGCTCGCGTTTCGGGACGCGGGCCGTGTCGATTTCGACGCCGGTGCCCCCGCGGCTGGCCGTCTCGCAGGTCGAGCACGTGAGGCCGGCTGCGCCCATGTCCTGAATGCCCGCGACGCAGCCGCTGGCCAGGAGCTCGAGGCAGGCCTCGAGAAGGAGTTTCTCGCGGAACGGGTCGCCGACCTGCACGGCGGGACGGTCCTCTTTGCTTTGGTCGGTGAGGTCGCGCGAGGCAAAGGCCGCGCCGGCAAGACCGTCCCGCCCGGTCTCCGCCCCGACATAGAAGACCGGGTTGCCGACACCGGCGGCGGCGCCGCGGGCGATCTGCTCATGGCGCAGGATGCCGAGACAGAAGACATTGACCAGCGGGTTGCCCGAGTAGCTGTTGTCGAAGAACACCTCGCCGCCGATGGTGGGGATCCCGATGCAGTTGCCGTAGTGGGCGATGCCGGCGACGACCCCGGAAAACAGGCGCCGGTTGGTGGCGGCCTCCGGACTCCCGCCGCGGATGTCGCCGAAGCGCAGGGAATTCATGCTGAAGACCGGGCGCGCCCCCATGGTGAAAATATCGCGGATGATGCCCCCGACTCCCGTGGCGGCCCCTTGGAAGGGTTCGACGGCACTCGGGTGGTTGTGGCTTTCCATTTTGAAGGCGATGGCCCACCCGTCGCCGATGTCGATGACACCCGCGTTCTCCTCGCCGGCCTTCACCAGAACCCGGTCCCCGCCGGTCGGAAACTTCCGCAGCTCGGGCTTCGAGTTTTTGTAGGAGCAGTGCTCGCTCCACATGACGGAAAAGACTCCGAGTTCTGCGAAGTTCGGGTCGCGGCCGAGGATGGACCGGATGCGCGTGTATTCCTCGTCGGTGATGCCGTGTTTGGCGATGATGTCGGGGCTCAGGGGCGGCGTGTTCATGACGTGGCGGCGGATCAGAGGAGGCTTTCGAAGAAGACGCGCCCGTCGGTGCTGCCAAGCGCGGGGTCGCAGGCGCGTTCCGGGTGGGGCATGAGGCCGAGGACATTGCCTTTGGCATTGCGGATGCCGGCGATGTTGTCGCACGAGCCATTCGGGTTCGCGGAGTCGGTGACGCGTCCCAGTTCGTCGCAGTAGCGCAGGACGATGCGGTCTTCCGCCCGCAGCCGGCACAGGGTCTCCTCATCGGCGAAGTAGCACCCCTCGCCGTGGGCAATCGGGATTTTCAGCACGGCGGCCGTGCGCGCGGCGCTGGTGAAGGCCGTCGCGGGCTGCTCGACCCGCACGCACACATGCTCGCAGATGAAATGCAAATCCCGGTTGCGGACAAGGGCTCCGGGAAGGAGTCCCGCCTCGCAGAGGATTTGGAAGCCGTTGCAAATGCCGAGCACCGGCCCTCCCGCAAGCGCAAACGCCTTCACGGCGGCCATGACCGGCGAGAAGCGCGCGATGGCGCCGCAGCGCAGGTAGTCGCCATACGAGAAGCCGCCCGGCAGCACAATCGCATCGCAGCCGGCGACCGATGTCTCCTTGTGCCAGAGGTAGAAGGCCTCGACCCCGGGAAATTCCCCGAGCGCCGTGAGGCAGTCCTGGTCGCAGTTCGACCCGGGAAACCGGACGACCGCCACTTTCATTCCGTGCGCGAAATCGAAAAATCTTCGATGACCGGGTTTGAGAGGAGGTCGCGGGCGATTTCTTCGAGCTTGGCGGCATCCGGTTCGCCTTCCGGGAAATCCAATTCAATGCGTTTGCCGATCCGGACCCCGGCGACTCCGGCCAGTCCTCCATGGCGGATGGCCACCGCCGTCGCCGCGCCCTGCGGGTCGAGCACCGAGGGCTTGGGCATCACCGTTACTACAACTTTCATCCCACGGATGCTCGATTCCCGCGCGCCTTCCCACAAGCCAAATTTCCCGCGACCGCCAAATTTCCCGCCAACCCCCCGGCGAGAAAACCATTGCCCGTTTGGCCGGCCGGTGTAAGAAGGTTGCGGGAGGGACAACCAGCGGAGGTTACCATTATGAGCAAACAAAGTGGAGGGAACACATCGAAGGTGAAAAAGAACCGGACTGCGGGCGCGCCGAAGCCCGATATCGACAACCTCGGGGAGCTGCCGCAGACCCGCGGCGGCGACACGATCTTCCTTGTCGCCCGCGACCCCCACTGGCTCTTCACCTATTGGGACATCGGGATTTCCAAGCACCCCGGGGGTCCCGCCTATTTGCGGGTGATGCGCGAAGACGGTTCGGTCGAGTCGGAGATCGAAGTGCCCTTCGAGACCCGCAACTGGCACATCCCGGTCCGCGAAGCCGGCGCCAGTTACATGGTCGAGATCGGTTACCGGAGGCACAATGCATGGCATGCGATCGTGCGTTCGGGTGTTGCGATGACCCCTGCCGCGAGCGTGTCCGATTCCGGGGAGTTCCAGTATGCAACCGTCCCCTTCCACCTTTCCTTTCAGGCGCTGATGGATTCTCTCGGGCACACGCTCAAGGACGGAGATGCCCTCGTGCGGGCGCTGGCGCGGCTGCAGCGCGACGGGCGGCTGTTTCCCGGCGGCATGGAGCGCGATCCCGATCAGAAGACGGTGCTCGAGGCCCTGTTGGGCAAGGAGTTCATGGAGAGTCTTGGCAGCGAAGGGTTGAGCTCCGGGGAATTTGCAGACCGCGTGCGCGCTGCGCTCGAGGAGAAGCTTGGCAGTGGCGGGGGGGGGGGGGTTTTCCTCCGGCGGGGAGATGTCTTCGCCGCAGGGGGGAGGGAGTCTGTGGGGTGCGTTCGAGGCATTGTTCAGCGGGGGTTTGCCCACAAGCGGGGCGTCGGCACTTTCGAGCTGGGCTGCGGCCGTGCAGGCAGGACCGGCCGCGCTGGCAAGCTGGATGCACGCGGCCCAATCAAGCTGGGAACAGGGCCCGCTTTCGAGCTGGAACGAACAGCCCTTCTCGAGCTGGTCCAAGGGCGCCGAATCCAGTTGGTCCGGCGGCGCCTCCGAAACCCTCTCCTCCCCCGGCATGGGGCGCGGGTTTTTCATGCACGTCAACGCCGAGGTCATCTTTTACGGGGGCACCGACCCGCGGGCCAAGGTCACCATCGACGGGCACCCCGT
>CAZGNH010000425.1:0-3109 GCA_964527025.1 uncultured Chthoniobacterales bacterium
GGAGATCCTCGGCACGCGCTCTCTGGACATCCTCCATGTTGCCACCGCACTGGTCCTTGGACTCCACGAATTTCTGACCTTCGACCGCCGTCAGCATGCACTCGCCGTGGCGGCAGGATTGTCGGCCCCCGTGCTTGGTTGAACCCGGTGGCGGGATAAACTTGCAGGTCCAGGATTGGATGGAGCCCGCGTGCGGGCATCTGCTTTGAAGGATACGTGCCGACATATCTCGAACGGAACGACACCCGCCCCCCGCTCATTGACGCTGCTTCACCCACCATGCGCATGGCCTATGAACCGGCCCCCCCGGCGCTTGCCAATGAAAAACCCAGGTGGATTTCATGCGCCTCTGCCGCCACATCTTCTGCTTTTGCACATTTCGGAAATGCGTCCCTGGATCCCGTGCATTGCGCTTTGGGGGTTGGCAGGGCCCTGTGTAATTGACAAATTCGTTGTCGAACATCAACATGGCCTTCTTCGCCGGAGGCTTGTGCAGACCCCGGGCCACATGCCATGGGATCCTGGCATCAGCTCGCGGCGACCGCACTGCTCCGAAACTTCAAACTTCCTGCTCAAACCACTGCCGTTTGAGCAGCTTCCCATGGCATATTCCACAAACAAATGATCAAGGAAATTCTGGTTTTACACCACACGCACATGGACATCGGCTACACGCACCCCCAAGGGGTCGTGTGGGAATTATACCGGCGCTTCATGGACCGGGCACTGGACTATTGCGATGAGACGGCGGATTGGCCGGAAGAGTCGCGGTTCCGGTGGACGGTCGAGTGCACGTGGCCGCTGGTGGATTGGCTCGGGCATGCGCCGGGCGGGCAGGTCGGGCGATTTCGTGAGGCCGTGGCGCGCGGGCAGATCGGGGCGGGGGCCATGCCGATGAACATGACCCCGTTGTGTGACGCGGGTTCTTTGGTCGGGGGATTTCGCGTGTTGGAGGGGTTGCGCCGTGACTGGGGCCTGCCGTTGCGCACGGCCATCACCCACGACATCAACGGTCTGCCGTGGACGTCGGTCCCGCTGATGCTCGATCACGGGGTTGAGATGTTGATCATGGGGATCAACATGGCCTTTGGCGGATATCCGCTCACGCGCCCGCTGCCTTTCCGGTGGGAGGGGCCCGACGGCCGCAGCGCCCTTGCTTTCAACGGCGAGCATTACAACGAATTTTACCGGATGGCCCACTATTTCGCGGCGAAACGCATCGGCAACGACGAACTCGAAAAGGCTCTGGGGCGCTTTCTTGAAAAGCGTCTGCCGGCGAACTGGCCGTTTTCGTTCGCTTATCTGACCGCCACCCACCCGTATTGCAGCGACAACAACCCGCCGGTGCGCGACCTTGCGCGGATCATTCGCGCATGGAACGACGAGGGGCGCACCCCGGCCATCCGGATGATTTTGCCGGAGGATCTGCTCGAGGCCGTGCGCCGCGAGGAGGACAAGCTGGGGACGTGGCGCGGGGACTGGACGGATTATTGGAATTTTGGGGCCGGAAGCATGGCGCGGGAAACGGCGGTCTGCCGACGCGGGCGTGAGCGGGCGCGGGTCGGCGCGTGGGTTGTGGCAGCCGGGGGATTGGCGGCCGACGCCGGACGCGACGGGCGCTTTGCGGAGGCCGGGCGCCAATGCCTGCTCTATGAGGAGCACACGTTTGTTTGCTCGGCCTCGTGCAGCAATGTCGAGTCCGAAGAAATTCCCGCGACCTTCTGGTGCAAGTCCTCCCATGCGTGGAGGACACGGGATGCCGCCGCCTTCGCTCTGCGCGAGGCCCTCGAAGAACTCGCGGGCAACACGGGCGAGGGACCTCTCGAGGGCCTGCTGCTTGTCAACCCCTCGGGCCGGGAGGTGTCCACGCCTGTGCTTTTGCCGGATTTGATGGCCAACTCGCTGGATGACACCGAGGGAGGGACCGAGATTGGCGAGGATTTTGTCTGCACGGGAAAGCGCGGGTGGGATCATCTTTTGCCAAGGCAATTTCAGGTGGACATGATGGTGGAGGATGCCGTGAACTCGGGTGGCGGGATGCACGCCGGCCCGTTCACCGTGCCCGCCTACGGGTGCCTGCGCATCCCGTTCCAGGAACTCGTCTCCCGCCGCCTCCCTCCCGCCGCGCCAATCACCCCGGTGGAAAACACCATCGCCTCGGACCACTTTTCCCTCACCTTCGACCCGGCAGACGGTCGCGTCCTCACCCTCGACGCAAAGGAGATTGGACGTGTTCTCGAAGCCTCCACGCATCCAATCTTCGGCTTTGTGCGGGAAACCCCCGCCGACGCCGATCCGTCGGCCCCGCTGGGGGGGCGTGAAGCGTTCATGGAACTGGACTGGAGCAAGCTGCACAACGACATCAGCGGGTGGCACACCGACTGGCGCGCGATCCACGAGGGACCGCACACGCCCGGCTCGTTGCAGTGCCTCGACACCCCCGAGGGAGCCGAACTGCACATCACCTGGGCGGATGCCCCCGGCGTCGCACTCCTGCGCCAGCGCATTGTTTTGAGCCGCCACCGGCCCGAAGTGGTCTTCGAAGCTGTGATGGTGCCGGATTACCGGGTGACCCCCGTGGCCCACATGTTTGTCTGGCCGACCGTATTGGAGGCCGGGTGGCGGGCGCATTTCGACACAGCGGGCGTGCCGGTCGAGCTCGACCACGACCAACTCCCCGGCACCTGCCGGGATTTTGTGACCGTGGACAAATGGGCTTGCATGCACGACGGACATCGTGCCCTGACTCTTGCGTGTCCGGATGCCCCTCTGGTGCAGTTCGGCGGCTTTGGGTTTGGCCGCCACCAATCCTCCGTGCCGCGAAACACGAGGCCCCTTCTCATCGGCTGGCCAACAAACAATTACTGGAGCACAAACTTCATGCCCGTGCAGACGCATCCGATCAAAGTGCGTTATGTTCTGCGTGCCGCCCGATCACACCATCCGGAGGAGGCGGCCGCATTCGCCGAAGCGGTTGCGCGTCCGCTCGAATTGCACCCGCTCACCTCGCCCCCCGCGACCACCGCCCCGACGTCTCTCATGTCCGTCGAACCCGATACGGTGCGTGTCCTCTCCCTGCGAAGCGAAGGGGATGCCACGGAAATCCTCC
>CAZGNH010000426.1:0-2452 GCA_964527025.1 uncultured Chthoniobacterales bacterium
TTGGCCCCCCCCCCCCACCCCCCCCACAACCCCCCCCACCACCCTCCCCAAAAAAAAGGCCACCACGGCGCCCATCCACAAATCCCCCCGCCTGTGGAAAGTGGCTTTCGAGATCCTGAGCCGGCCGGGGGTCGTCGAAAGCATGGGACCCATGCTTGCCGAACTGACCGCCGCCGTCCGCTCAATGATCGCCGATTTCAAACCCGATGTGCTCGTTTCGACCTACCCGGTCTTTTCCTTCCTTGTAGCCAAAATCCGGCGCGCCGATCCCTCCATTCCGCCGCTTTTTACGGTGGTGACCGACTCGACGATCATCAATTCCTCGTGGTACCGCTGCCAGTGCGAGGGATTTCTGGTGGCGGACGAGCCGACGGCCGCTGTGCTTCGCGACGGGGGCGTGCCCGGATCCCATGTGCATGTCACGGGATTTCCGGTCAGTCCGGCGTTTGATGACCTGCGCCCCTGTGCGCCTCCTTCGGGCGGCCCGTGGAAGGCGGTTTTTTTTCCATCCGGGAAGACGCGACGGGCGCTTGAGACCCTGCGGTGTCTTGCGGCTGTCGGGGACCTTGAGGTGACCGTTGTTACGGGCAGAAGCCGTGCGATTCACGAGGCGGTGGCCGGTGCGGGACTTCCCGCGCGCGGGTCGTTGGTCGGATGGACCGACCGGATGCCCGAACTGATGGTCGGGCACCACCTGTTTATCGGCAAGGCGGGCGGGGCGACCGTGCAGGAGGCCATCGCCGCACAAATTCCGTTTTTGGTGAGCCACGTGGTGCCGGGGCAGGAGGAGGGCAATATCGCACTCATTGAGCGCAGTGGCATCGGGGCGCTTGCGGTCGGAAAGCCTGCCCGGGTTGCCGATGTCATCAAAGGGGCCTTCGCCAACGAGGGCCGTGTCTGGAGAGCGTGGCGCGACAACCTCTCGCGCATCGCGCAGCCCGGCGCCGCGCGCGCCATCGCGCACTTTCTCATCGATCGCCACCGGGAGGAACCGTCCGCCTGAATCCGCAACCCATGCCAGCATGGTCCATGCCAACACGCCTCCGCGTGGTCCTCGCCCTCGGGTGCGCCGGAATCCTCCTCGCGCTGCTCCTCGCGAAGAAGCCATGGGACATCGCAATGCCGCCCACGGGCGTCCCTGCCTGCATGACCGTCTTCGGGTGGTGGGCCGGCGCCTTCAATGCTCTGGTTCTGGCCATCGCGGCAGTCCTCGCGCCTTTGTGGGCGGGGGGAGATGCGCGGCCGGTGGTGCCGTGCCGGCGCACGCCGACTCCGCGTTGGGTCTGGCCCCTGGTGCTTGCGGCGGTCGCCCTTTGCGCGGCGGCCAATGCGCCGCGGCTCCCGTCCGGCTTGTGGGATGACGAGACATACAGCGTCCGCAAGTGCATTGTCGGCGAATTCCGGGTCAAGGACGATGGATCCCTCCGGTTTAAAAAAGTTCCGTGGCGCGAAACAGTCTGGTACTTCAAAAAACCCAACAACCACATCCTCAACAGCGTTCTGGCACGCCTTGCCAATGACGCGTGGGTGGCGGTAACCCGTCCGGCGGGGCTGCCCTTTTCCGAGCCGGTGCTCCGTATGCCGGCCTTTCTTGCGGGGGTTGGATCGCTTGCGGCCCTTGCGTGGTTGCTTGCGCGGTTGGGTTTGCCGGGCGCGGGAGTGCTTGCCGCGTGGTTGATGGCACTGCACCCGTGGCAAGCCCGGTTTGTGCCCGAGGCACGCGGATACGCGTTTCTTTTCCTCCTGGTTCCTTTGGCGTGCCTGGCTGTGTTGCGGGCGCTTGAGACCGGGCAGTGGAGGTGGTGGCTGGCATTCGCATGCGCGCAGTTGGCATTGATCGCCGCATGGTCCGGGGCACTGGGTTCCCTTGCTTTGCTGAATGCGGGCGTGGCGTGCGCGATCCTCTGCGCGAGATGTGAACCCGCCGCGCGATGGACGACCTTCACGCGGTTCCTCGCCTCCTGCGTGCTGGCCGGAATGGCCGCCATCCAGCTCTACCTGCCATGCGTGCCGCAATTTCTGGGCTATGCCGGACACCTCGACGACCTCCATATCGACGCGACATGGATCACCAACGTCGCCTCCCGCTTCCTGACCGGGCACTCGTGGACGGCGGCCTATGCCGGAGAGCGCCTTCCCTACATGGAAGGCGCGATTGCGTTCGCGCAATCGCCGGTTGTGTTTGTGCTGGTGGCGTTTGGCGGGCTTTTGGCGCTGGTGGCGGGGGCGGTGCGTCTTGCGGGCAAGGGGTTCCCGTCCCTTGCGTTTCTTCCGGTTTTGTTGCTTCCGGCGCCGTTGATGGTGGCCGCTGCCATGGCCAAAGGGATCCATCTGCTCGAGTGGTATGTGGTGGGGGCGTTGCCGGGGTTGCTGGCGGTGGCGGGCACCGGGCTCGCATGGGCAGCGGGCGCGGTGTCGGCGCGGTGGAATGCGGGACTTGCCGTGACTCTGC
>CAZGNH010000427.1:0-2105 GCA_964527025.1 uncultured Chthoniobacterales bacterium
GGTGACCCGCTCCTACGCCTTGCAAGGGCGCCGCGCGGCGCGCGTCCCGCCCATCGATTTCGCCTCGGCCCTCAACAGGCAGCAGCTCGACGCGGTGACCTTCGGAGAGGGAGCAGCCCTTGTCATCGCCGGAGCCGGAAGCGGAAAAACCCGCACCCTCACCTACCGCGTCGCCCACCTCCTCTCCCAAGGCGTGAAAGCCCGGGAGATTTTGTTGCTGACCTTCACCAACAAGGCCGCACGCGAAATGCTCGGGCGGGTTGCCGGCCTTGTTCCCGGCGGAGCGGATGGCATCTGGGGCGGCACCTTCCACGCGGTCGGAAACCGGATCCTCCGCCGCCATGCGGAAACCGTCGGATTCCGCCCGGGCTTCAGCATCATGGACCGCGAAGATTCCTCCTCAATGATCGACAATCTCGTGTCAACCGGGGACTTTGCCACCGGAGACCGCAAGTTCCCCAAAGGCGGAGTCCTCGCCGAAATCTTCAGCCTCTCGGTCAACACAGGCAGGCCCATCGAACAGACCCTCGCAGGCCAATTCTCGTATTTCCTGCCCCTTGCCAATCAGATCGAAGCCGTCCACCACGCCTACACGCTCCGCAAAAGGCAGGCCAATGCGATGGATTTCGACGACCTTCTCTCAAAGACGCTCGAGTTGCTGGCGACCAACCCGGAGACGGCAGGGCACCACCAGTTCCGCCACGTGCTCGTGGATGAATATCAGGACACCAACCTCATCCAGGCCGATCTGGTGGACCGCTTCGCGCAGCGGCACGGCAATATCACCGTCGTCGGCGACGATGCGCAAAGCATCTACTCGTGGAGGGGGGCCAACTTCGAAAACATCCTGCGCTTCCGGGAACGCCACCCGTCGGCCCGCATCTTTCACATCGAAACCAACTACCGCAGCGTCCCGGGAGTCCTTGAAGTGGCCAATGCCGCCATCCGGGCCAATGAGCGCCAGTTCCCGAAAACGCTCGCCGCCATCCGCCCGGCCCACACGGCCAAACCCGCCCTCGTCGAGCTCGACGACAACAACGAGCAGGCGGCCTTCGTCGCGCAGCGCATCCTCGATCACCACGGGGAGGGCGTCCCGCTCGGAGAAATGGCCGTCCTCTACCGCGCCCACTTCCACTCGCTCGAGATCCAGCTCGAATTCACGCGGCGCGGCATCCCCTTCTCCATCACAAGCGGGCTCCGGTTCTTCGAGCAGGCCCACATCAAGGATGTCGCGGCGTTTCTGAAGCTGGCGGTCAATGCCAACGACGAGGTCTCGTTCCGGCGGATTGTCCGGTTGTTGCCGGGCATCGGAGAGAGGGGGGCGGAGAGTCTTTGGGAACGGGCGTCGGCACGGCTGCACGGCGGGCCGCGGTTTGGAACACTGATGGATCTGAAGGTGCCCCCCAAGGCGCGCAAGCCATGGACCCAACTCATCCACACCCTCGAAGAATTGTGCCCCGCCGACAAGCCCCCGCTCCCCCCGTCCGAAATGCTGCGAACCGTCGTCTTCGCGGTTTACGACGACATCATGCAGCAGAAATTCACCAACTACCAGCAACGGGCCGAGGACCTCTCGACCTTCGCCTCCTTCGCCGCACAATTTGACAATACAACCGACTTCCTGTCCCAGGTCGCCCTCCTGGCCTCCGCCGAAATCGAAGAGACCACGGCCGGTCCTCCGGACGCCGACAGGGTCTGCCTTTCGACCATCCACCAGGCCAAGGGACTCGAATGGAAGGTCGTCTTCCTGATCTGGCTCTGCGAGGGAATGTTTCCCAACAAACGCGCGGCAGACTCACCAGCCGCCCTCGAAGAGGAGCGGCGGCTCTTCTACGTCGGCATCACACGCTGCAAAGACGACCTCTACCTCGCCTTCCCCGGGGAGCGGCTGAATGCATCCTACGGGGATCCGTTTCCCAGCCGCTCGCGGTTTCTGGATGAAATCCCGGAGGATCTGCTCGAGACATGGACTGTGGAAGACTTCGGGGACGACGCTCCCTTCTGACCCGAATGGCACTAACTTAAGCCCCAACGGGGCTTTATCCCATAGCCCAGGGCAAGCGCCAGCGCCGCCCTGGGTCTTGGTCGGAAGAAGTATCTGCCCT
>CAZGNH010000428.1:0-4887 GCA_964527025.1 uncultured Chthoniobacterales bacterium
GGCGGAGCGGGGCGGGACGCGGGGGGCTGCCGTTGGAGGCGCTGGGGTTGCGGATGGCGCTGCTGATCGGTTTTGCGCAGTGCGTGGCGATGTGGCCGGGGGTGAGCCGCAGCCTGCTCACGATTGTGGGCGGGGTGCTTGTGGGCCTGAGCCTTCCGGCCGCGGTCGAATTCAGCTTTCTGCTGGGGGTGGTGACCCTCGGGGCGGCGACCGCCTACGACCTTCTGCGGCACGGGCAGGCAATGCTTGCGGAGTATGGCGCCGGCACACTGGCAACGGGTTTTGTCGCCGCATGGATCTCGGCGGTGCTGGCCGTGCGCTGGATGGTCGGCTACCTCAACTCCCACGGGATGGCCCTCTTCGGCTATTACCGCATCGCCCTTGCCCTCGTCGTCGCCGCCCTCCTCATCTCCGGATTCCTCAAGGCCTGATCCCGCCATGAACGCCCCCCCCGAAACAATCCCCCCCGACCTCCAGGCCGCCGTCCTCTGCGAGGATGTCCGCCAGGAAATGGGCGGCGGCCAGACCCTCGTCGGCGTCCTCAATGTGATTCCCGCACACGTCGTCCCCATTGGCCTCTTCAAACTGTGCCTTTGGGCAAGGTGGTGCGGGGGCACCGGGCAATTCGAGCAGGAATCGTTCCTGCTGGGATGCGACGACGACGAACCCCTCGCCTCGGCCAAAGTCGCCTTCCAACTGGCCGCCCTCGACTCCCACGCGACCAATGTCCACGTCTTCGGGGGCCTCCAGTTCCCCAAACACGGCATCTACCACGTCGAAATCCGCCTGGACGGCAGTCCGCGCCTCCGCTTCGCCCTGCCCGTCGTCGCGGTCGCGCAGAAGTAATCGTGTCGCGTCCCGGGCGCGGGCGGACGTTGCACCCGCGCCCAAATCCATTATCCTCGCCCCATGGAGCCGAACACCACGAGGGCCGCGAAAGCCCAGCGCGGAATTGAGGGACTCCTTCTTGCCGCCTCCAAGATCCGCGCCACCGCGCGCCACATCCTGCGCCGCCTCGCGCGCAAACCGCGCACGGTCGCCGAGTCGCCCAACCTCCTGCCGACCCTCATCAAAGTCTTCGCCGCATTCGCACGCGTCGACGGCGAACTCCTCGAGGAGGAAATCGACTCGAGCCTCGGATTCCTCCGCTACGACTACCCCGACACCGTCTATTCGGAACTGCGCAAACTCTTCCGCGATGCCCTCCACGAACACCAAAACCTCGACGCTATCGCGGCCAGACTCGGTTCCCAGCTCGACGAGGAACGCAAAATCCTCCTCGGCGTCCAGCTCTACGACCTCATCTCAAAAGCCGGCCTCAAACCCGAACAGGTCGTCGCCTACTACTCGTTCATGTCCCGCCTTGGCATGGGCGCCCAGGCCATCGACATTGTCTACCAGCTCAACGCAAATGAAGGCCCCGAACAAAGCGGCATCTACCAGCAGGGCACCTCCCCGCTCGAAGCCCTCGGCTTCGGAAACCCCGCCACCGCCGAAGTCGCCCTCCGCGGCTTCGAACCCGACCAGCGCCTCCTGGCCTACCGCTACCGCGACCTCCTCCTCATCAAAAACCTCAGCGGACGCGGCATCATCGTCGCCGGACGCACCATCCGGGACGGCGAATTTTGCCGCATCTTCGTCGGCCAGCGCATTCTCATCGACGACGAAGTCCTCACCCACGCCGACCTGGTCTTCTATTTCAACGCCAAAAAGAACCTGACCCTTGCGCAGATCTTTGTGGCGGTGAGCGATGACGACGAGGTGCGTCTGGAGAAGAGCCGGACGCGGGATTCGTGTCTTGAGGTGACGTTCGGGCTCGGGGTGAAGGTGACGGCGCTGGCACATGTGGATGCGGTGCTCAACGGGGTGCGGTTGCAGCGGGGCACGGTGGTCACGGCCAAGCTCGAGGACCGGATCATTTTCCACAACGACAGCGAGCTGAATCTCGGGGATCTGCGGCGGCGCGCGCGGCAATACGGGGGGCGCTTCCAACTCAAAGCCTCGAAAAGCGAATACCTCGTGTCGAACAATCCGGGGCTCCTGCGGGAGGGCGACATCCTGCTCGCGCCCGGCAGCGCCAGCGAGGTGCTCCTGAAGATCGCCTGCGATTACGAACGCAGGGAGGGACACCTCGAGGTCCTGCAATCGGACCGGCCGATCCTTGTCAACGGCACCCCCGTCCGCAACGCAGCACCGCTGGCCGACGGCGACGCCATCCGCATCGACGCCGGACAAATCCTGCGGTGCAAATTTTCGGAACGGCTCATCGAGGAGGAGCGCAACATCATCCGGACCCTCGATGTGCGGGATTTGACGTGCCGCTTCCGGGGCGGGACGACGGCATTGGACGGCGTGTCGTTTGCGGTGTCGCGCGGGGAGATGGTCTGTGTGATGGGGGCGAGCGGTTCGGGCAAGAGCACGCTCCTGCGGGCGATGTCGGGGCTGTTCTCACCCGCACAGGGCGACGTGCTCTTCAACGGACGCTCGCTCTACGCCAACTTCGCCTCGCTGCGCAAATACGTCGCCTACATCCCGCAGGAGGACGCCTTCGACGAACACCTCACCATCGAGGAAAACCTCTCCTTCGCCGCCGCCCTGCGCGCCCCCCACCTCTCGCGCCGTGAACGCGCCCGCCGCATTGACGGCAAACTCGCTGAACTGGGCCTCAACGAACGCCGCGGGTTCGTCGTCGGCCCCACCCACCGGAAAACCCTCTCGGGCGGCGAACGCAAACGCCTGAACATCGGCCTCGACATGATCGGTTCGGCCGACATCTACCTCTTCGACGAACCCACCAGCGGTCTCTCCTCGAAGGATTCCGAGCATGTCGTCGAAATCATCCGCGGCATGTCACACAACAAAATCGTGCTGGTGACGATCCACCAGCCGACCTCGAAGGTTTTCCAGATGTTTCAAAAGGCGGCGTTGCTGGACCGCGGGGGGCGGCTTGTCTTTTTCGGGACGCCGGGGGAGATGCTGAAGTATTTTGCGGAGGCCGAGCACCGGCAGCAGTTCGGGATCGAGCTCGGGGGATGCGAGGCCTGCGGCACAACACGCCCGGAGTTCATCTTCGATGTGCTGGAGACCCCCCTGCGCGACCTCTCGGGCGACATCATCTTCGAGGAAAACAACCGCGGCCAGCTCGTGCCCGCGCGCCGGTTCCCGCCGGAATACTGGCGCGACAAGTTCGAGGCCCACCGGCTCATGCAGGACGTGCGTGTGGCCCCCGCGCCGCGGGAGACCCCTCCGGCGCCCCCCGCCTCGGGCGTGTCCCTGCGCCGCAGGGAGCCGCTGCGCTGGAGGGACGAGTGGCGCCAGATGCGCGTGCTCCTCATGCGCGCCTTCATGAGCAAGCTGCGCAACCGCGCCAACCTCCTCATCACCCTGCTGGCGGCCCCGGCCCTCGCCCTGCTCATCGGCTTTGTCCTGCGCTACTCAAAAAACGAGGTGTACGACTTCGCAAGCGCCTACCACATCCCGACCTATCTGTTTCTTTCGCTGGTGGTGGCCATGTTCCTCGGGCTCACCAACAGCGTCGACGACATCACCCGCGACAAACCCGTCCTGTTGCGCGAGCGCAATCTCAACGTGCGCCTCGGCTACTACGTGATGGCCAAGGCGGCCACCCTTGCGGTGTTTGCCTGCCTCCAGTGCATCCTCTTCACCCTTGTCGGCAACGCCCTCCTCGAAGTGCGCGGCGTCTTTCCCGTCATGTTCGCCGCCATGTTCCTGACCACGGTCAGCGGCTTTGCCATCGGGCTCGTCGTCTCGGCCCTCGTCAACGAAAGCAAAACCGCCGTCCTCATCATCCCCGTCGTCCTCATCCCCCAGCTCATCCTCGCCGGGGCCTTCATCGAATACGACGAAATGAACCGCAATCTGGATTTCAGGTATATGTTCAAGCAGTGGAGTGACAAACACCCGGGCGCGACGATCGAGGAGCGCAGCGAGCTGCGCGTGCCCCTTGTCTGCGAGCTGATGCCGATGCGCTGGTCCTACGAGGCGCTCGTCTTCGCGCAGGCGAAACTGAACCCCCTCACCCACCGCCAGGAGCGGATCCAGAGGGCCATTTCGGAACTGGCCGCGCAGCCCGATCTGGACGAGGAAGGGCGCAACCGGCTCGAGGATTTGAAGGATTTGCTGGCGATCACCTCGGGTTTGCAGGCGGAGGATGCGGCGGGGATTGACCGGCGGTTCCGGCTGGTGGACGCAGTGTTGGCGGGGGCGCCGCTGCGGCGCGAGCGCTTCAAGAGCAGGGGGGGCGGGGTGAGCGCCGAGCAGGTGTATGTGAACCAGAAGGTGAGCGACCTCATTTCCAAAGCCGAGATGGAGCAGAGCGACTACCGGGAGGCGCGCCACTTCAATATCTTCTTCGGGCCGGTGAAGGAATATCTGGGCATCCGCACGGGCATGCTCGTCTTCAATACGGGCGTCCTCGTCGTCAGCAGCCTCGGGCTCCTGACCCTCCTCTACTTCATCCTGCGGCGGCAGATCCGCTCGAACTGGTTCACATGAGCCGCCGGGGGGATCCGGTGGCGGCGCTGGTGGCCGCCGACAAACGCCACGTCTGGCATCCATTCACGCAGATGAAGGCGTGGTGCGCCGACGGGCACGAGCCGCTCGTGCTGGTGGACGGCGAGGGCGCAATCCTGCGCGATGCCGCAGGCCGGGAATACATCGACGGCAACGCCTCGATCTGGACCAACATCCACGGGCACCGCCACCCGGGCATCACCGCCGCCATCAAACGCCAGCTCGACCGCGTCGCCCATGTCTCGTTCCTGGGCACCACCCACCCCGCCGCCATCACCCTCGCCGCGCGCCTCGCCGCCCTCTCCCCCTCCCCCGGCCTCGGGAGAGGCTTCTACTCGGACAACGGCTCCCCCC
>CAZGNH010000429.1:0-1605 GCA_964527025.1 uncultured Chthoniobacterales bacterium
ATCATAATCATTCGATTACGATTAGGATTACGATTCAGCCACAATTTCCCTTAAGTTAGCGCCGCGCCCCGCGCCGATCCCCGAACATTGAACATTGAACATCGAACATCGAACATTGAACATTGAACATTGAACCTGCACCTCCCCTCGGTGTTCCTTGAAGTGGCGGGCTGGACAGGCGGGGGGGGGCGGCGGGAGGCTGCGCGGATGCTGACCAGGATTTATTCGGCTGCGCTCAAGGGGGTCGAGGCGGTTGGGGTCGAGGTCGAAGTGAACGCGGGGCCGGGGGATCCGTTGGTGGTGATTGTGGGGTTGCCGGATGCGGCGGTGCGCGAGAGCAAGGACCGCGTGACGACGGCCATTGTGAACAGCGGGCTGCGGTGGCCACGCTCGCGCACGACGGTCAATTTGGCTCCGGCGGACATCAAGAAGGAGGGCCCGAGTTTTGATTTGCCGATTGCGTTGGGCATGATTGCGGCGGCGCAGGGGACCGAGGCGCGGCGGTTCGGGCGCTGTTTGATTGCGGGGGAGCTGGCGTTGGACGGGGGGGTGCGTCCGGTGAAGGGGGCGTTGCCGGTGGCGATCGAGGCGCGCCGGCTGGGCAAGAAGGCGGTTGTTCTGCCGCTGGCAAATGCTCCGGAGGCGGCGGTCGTCGACGGGGTGAAGGTCTTCGGGGTGCGGAACCTGCGCGAGACATTCGAATTTTTGACCGGCCAGAGGGAGCTCGATGCAGTCACGCCCGACCCGCGCCTGCTCGATGTGACCCCGCACGATGACGGCCTCGATTTTTCGGAGGTCAAGGGCCAGCACCACGTCCGGCGGGCGATCGAGGTGGCGGTGAGCGGCAACCATGCGATGCTCATGATCGGGCCTCCGGGCAGCGGAAAATCCATGCTGGCACGCCGCATTGCGACCATCATGCCCCCGCTGGCCATCGAGGAGGCCATCGAGACGACAAAGATCCACAGCGTCTGCGGCCTGCTCACCGAGGAACACCCGTTCTGCACATCACGCCCGTTCCGGTCACCACACCATACAATCAGCGACGTCGGCTTGATCGGCGGCTCGACAAACCCGTCACCCGGCGAGCTGAGCATCGCGCACAACGGGGTTCTGTTTCTTGACGAGCTGCCCGAGTTCAAGCGCTCGACCCTCGAGGTGCTGCGTCAACCGCTCGAGGAGCGCAGGGTGACCGTGAGCCGTGCGGCGGGCACGGTGACCTTTCCGGCCAATGTGATGCTTGTGGCGGCCATGAATCCGTGTGCCTGCGGATACTTCGGCGATCCGAAGCGCGAGTGCCGGTGCTCGCCAAAGCAGGTCGAGAATTACCGGAACCGGATTTCCGGGCCGCTGCTCGACCGGATCGACATCCACGTCGAAGCGCCGGCTGTCCAATTCAGCGAGCTGGGCAGCCGGGAGCCGGCCGAGTCAAGCGCCGCCATCCGCGGGCGGGTCGTCGCCGCCCGCACGCGCCAGACAGCCCGCTTCGACGGGCACCCGCGTTGCCGCACAAACGCCGAAATGCCCCATGCCCTTATCCGCCGCCACTGCGCCCTCGATCCCGATTCCACCGAAATGCTGCGCCACGCCATGGAGGAACTCCAC
>CAZGNH010000430.1:0-3364 GCA_964527025.1 uncultured Chthoniobacterales bacterium
GCACGCCGCCGCGGCAACGACGAAGTCGCGCATGGCCCGCAAACGGGCGCATCTCCGAAGGTTGCAAACGGTTTTCCCATCGTGCCGGGACGTCGCGACCCACCGTGGGCCTGCGTGCTGAAGACGAAGGAACGGTTGTTCGCGGCATGGGTTTGACCACAAGTGTCTCGCGTGTCACACTCCGTTGTATGACCACGATCGAGATTCCCATCCGCGAACTCCATGCCCGCACCGGGCACTTCGTGCGTCTTGCCGCCCGGCAAAACGAGATCATCGTCACCGAACGTGGAAAGCCTGCTGCCCGCCTCTCTGCGCTTGTCTCCGGAGAGGTACAGGCCCCGACCGTTACGCTTGCGGAACGCCGCCGCCTCCGGAACGACTACCGCGCGGCGCTCGCGGGCGGCAAGCTGTCCATGGCGAAGGACAGTGCCCCGACCCTGCATGAGACGGCAGCATTGCGTGAACTCTGAGCCCATTGCAGATGATTTACTGCGATACAGCCTTCCTCCTGAAGTTCTACATCCCGGAGGAAGGTTCGCCGGACATTCGGTCCCTTTTTGAACGGAACGATGTTGGTGGCTTGATTTCTTGCAAAACAGACCCTTGCCTGTTCCTCTTGCGTGGAGGCCCTCATTATTCATGCCATCCGCAACGCATTCATCGGGAATTACCGGGGCCCGGGAGCCTTACGGTGAGGCCGATACGCGCGCCAAACTGATCGATCCGGCCATCCACGCAAAAGGGTGGACTGAGGAACACATCCGGCGGGAAGAAACGGCGGGCGGTATTGAGGTGGTCGAGGGTGAGGCCCGACGCAGTTCAAAGGGAAGGGTGGACTACACGTTGCGGGTCAAAATATCGGCCACTGTCCAACCAGTCGCGCTCGCCTACATCGAGGCGAAAGCCGAAAACAAACCGCCGACCGAGGGCCTCCAGCAGGGCAAGGACTACGCCGCCGCATCAAAACGACTGAATGTCCCCTTTGTGTTTTCGACCAATGGCCATCTCTTCGTGGAGTTCGATTCCTTCACCGGGCAGACGACAGCGCCGAAGCCGCTTGCCGAATTTCCGTCCCCCGAGTCCCTGCGTCAGCGCTACGAGACGGGCAAGGGATTCGCTCTGGACTCCGAAGCCGCCAGGCCGCTGCTCATCCCGTATGCAGGCGGCGAAGCAGCCCGGCGGTATTATCAGGATGCCGCGATTCGGGCCGTGCTCGAAGAGATTGCACGCGGTCGCAACCGGGCCCTGCTCTCGTTGGCCACGGGTGCAGGGAAGACGTTCATCGCCGTCCATCTGCTCAAGCGCATCGCGGATGCCGGGATGTTGCGCAAGGCCCTCTTCGTTTGCGACCGCGACGAGCTCCGCTCCCAGGCGCTCACGGCATTCAGCAATCTTTTTGGCTCGGATGTTGCGGAGGTCTTCGAAGGGCCGGATGGGAAGAACAATGCCCGGAACGCCAAAATCCACATCGCCACTTATCAGACGCTCGACAGCGCGGCGGGCGACAAAGCGCGGAATTTCTTCTTCAAGCACTACTTGGAGAGAAACGAGTTCAGCCACATCGTCATTGACGAATGTCACCGCTCGGCTTGGGGCCAGTGGCGCTTCTTTCTCGAACACAACCCCGACGCGATTCAGGTCGGACTGTCCGCGACACCGCGCCAGATTTTGCTCTCGGCCAAGTCCAAGGAGAAATACAAAGGATCGGCGGCCGATGCCGACGAACGCATCCTGCGCGACAACATCGAGTATTTCGGCGAGCCGGTTTACGAATACACCCTCGCCCAGGGCATCGAGGACGGCTACCTCGCGCCTCCGGAGATCTTCACCTTCGACCTTTTCCACGACGCAAAGACCGAGTCCGAGCGCGAGGAGCGCGTGCGGCGCGAGGAGATCAAGGACAAGAAGCTTACAAGCGCGGCCACCGGGCAGACGCTCACCGCCGACCAGGTGAAGGATGAATACTCGCCCTCCGAACTGGATGAACGTCTCCTCATGCCGGACCGCGTCCGCGAAACCGCCAAGCACCTCTTCGACCAGATCCTTCTCCACGGAGGCACGCCCGAGCAAAAGACGATCCTCTTCTGCGCGAGCGACGTTCACGCCGACCGCATGGCCGAGGCGTTGGGTAACCTCTACCGCGACTGGTGCCTTGCGGAAGGCGTGGAGCCAAAGGCGTATTTCGCCTTCAAATGCACCGCGAAATCCGGCGGCGCGGACCACGTGGCCGACCTGCGCGGCTCGGCCTCGTCGCATTTCATCGCCTGCACGGTGGACCTCCTCAGCACCGGCGTGGACGTGCCCTGCGTGCGGAACATTGTGTTCCTGCAATATGTCCGCTCTCCCATCGTCTTCCACCAGATGCTCGGGCGCGGCACCCGGATCGATGCCGACACGGGCAAGCTCATGTTCCGCGTGTTCGATTACACCGATGCCACCTCTCTGATCGGCGCGGAGTTCAAAACGAAATTCAAGGGGAGTGGGGCGAAGCGTCCTCCCGGTCCTCCCCCGGAGCCGCCCGCCATCGTCGAGGGGGTGCAAATCCGGGTGGAGCCGACCGGACGCTGGCTCACCGCCGTTGTGGACGGCAAACACGGGCGCATCACGCTTGAGGAATACCGGGAACGGATCGCCCAACGACTCATTGCGGAGGCGGGTAACATCCTCGATTTTCGTGCCATCTGGATTCAGCCGCCCGACCGGCGCAGCCTCATTGACGGAATCGTGCGCGGGGGATTCTCGCCCCGGGCCTTGCAAGTGGCCGAGGAAGCCGACGAATGCGACCTTTACGACGTGCTGGGCGAGGTCGGCTACGGGTTGAACCGCCTGCGCCGTGCGGACCGCGCCTTTGCCTTCACCTACAAACACCGCCCATGGCTCGACGCCATGCCGCCCAATTCCGCCGCCACCGTCCGCGCCATCGCCAGCCAGTTCGCCCGCGCCGGAACGGAGGCCCTCGAAACCCCGCAGATTTTCAGCACGCCCGAGGTGCTCAAAGCGGGCGGGCTGCCCGCGTTGAAGATCCTCGGTGATCCTGGAGTGATTCTTCTCGAAACGAAGGAAAGGCTGTTTGCGGCGTGATCTTGACAGAGTGTGTCCCGCGTGTCACACTTTAATCCATGACCACCATCGAAATCCCCATCCGCGAACTCCATGCCCGCACCGGGCATTTCGTGCGCAAGGCGGCTGCGGACATGCGCGTCATCATCACCGACAACGGAAAACCCGTGGCCGAAATCACACCAATCGGCAAAGACCGGGTCAAAGAGGATGAAGTTCCGTACTTCGCCCGGCGAAAATTACGGCCCGGTTTCAAAAAGCTCATGGAAAGCGGCGTCCTCAAGCCCAAGCCGGGACAAAAGAC
>CAZGNH010000431.1:0-19738 GCA_964527025.1 uncultured Chthoniobacterales bacterium
GCCACCGGCGCCTGCGCCATCGCGGGCGGCCCGTATCTTGGCAACCCGGAAATCCTCGGGGGCGCCGGCCGCCTGCTTCCCGTCGACCTCCATATCCCCGGCTGCCCGCCCCACCCGCTCACCATCCTCGACGGCCTCCTCCGCCTGCTCGGACGCCTCGAACGCGGCGAACGCCGCCCGCACCCGCCGGATGACGCTGCATCCCGATCGGCCACGGTTGAAAGCGGGTGAGGATCGCCCGGTCCCCTTCTGTGCGGGGTGGAAATGTCCAGCGCGCCCGCAGCACCATGGGTGCTCCCCTCCCGCCGCACTTCTCCGGCTTTACGAGGCGTCGGGCAGGATTTCTTTGGTGAGGCGCTCGATGCCTTCGCGTGCGAATTCGCTCGGAGGATATGCGCGCTGGGCCTTGAGAAACCATGCGAGACTTGATCCGTGCTGGCCGCGGGTTTCGAGTTCCTCGGCCTGCCGGATGGCGCTGACAAATTCCGACGCGCGCGTTGTGAGGTCGGAGCGGAGCTGGTTGAGTTTGTTGTCGTCGGGGAACTGGCGGAAGGTGCGTTCGGTGCTTTCCCATGCGCCGGCAAAATCGCCGCGCTTCTGGATTTCCTGGGCGCGGATAATGGCCGCCTCGACCGAGGCGACCGCCTCGAGCACCTCGCGCAGTTGCTCCTGCTTTTCGGGATGCATGGCCGTCGCCGCGATAAAACGCATCCGGTCATCATAAATCTGGCGGAAATTTTGTTGTCCAAGGAGTTGGTCGAAATCGACGAGGGCGCGGCCCTGGACGTCCGCCTGCGAAAAAATCATGGTGCTCACTTCGGTGAGTGCGGGATTGCGGGGCCAGATTTCAGTGGCGGCCCGCAGTTCGGCCTCGAGGGTTTCCCGGTCGCCGCTCACGGCGGCGTTGCGCGCCTTGGCGAGATGCATGGCGGAGACCGTTTTGGCTGTCTCGATGGCCGCCATCGGCTTCGAACTGTCGAAGTCTTTGGCGGTTTCGGCCAGTTCACCGACCAGCTTTTCGGCAAGGGCGTAGTCTTTCACTTCGATGGCGCTGACCAGTTGGTTGGCGGACTGGGCGAAGGCAAGGGCGCGGCGTTTTTTATCGCGGTCGAGGGTGCGCACTTCCGGGAGGTATTCGCCGATGAGGAATGTTTCGGCGAGGCGTTTGGTGGCGCTTTCCAGTTCGTTCTGTTCAAGGAGGTAGGAGAAGGCGGCGATGCCCTCGCGCACGTCGCGCATGATTTCGTTGGCCATCGAGTCGAGTGTGCCGAGGGTGGGGGGCAGCCCGGAGGTTTTGGCGAAGAGGCTTTTGGCGTCGTCGCCGACCCGGAGCTGGCTGTCTCCGTCGTTGAAGATGCTGCGGTAGAAGCGTGTGGCAATCACGACATGCTGGAACCGCCGCTGCAGGAAGAGCTGCAGAATGAGCGCCTGGAACTCGATTTTGACCTGCAGTTCGGCGACTTCGCTTTTGAGCTGGTTGGCTTTGAGGAGGGCGTTGACTTCGGCAAGGCGTGTGAGGATTGGCTGCATTTGCATGTCGCGCCGGAGCTGGGCCTGCTTTTGCATTTCCGCGTTGACCGTGTCGCTCGATCCGGAGCGCGTCCCGTCAAGCGGGTTGCCCTGTGCCGTGATCTGGGCGTTCCACTCGAGGCGCTTGCGCTCGTCCTCGAGGGCTTTGTTTGCCGAGGCAAGGTGGTCTTTGCTGCGGCGCGAAAGCCACGACGAATACACCTGGTTGGCAATGGCATCGCACAGGTTGGCATCAACCCCGAACTCCGAGGCCTTGGCCAGAAGCTGGAACGCCTGGTCGGTGGACTGCTTGGTGACCCGGTTGGGGGCCATGTTGTCCATGATTTTGGAGAGGATTCCCTGGTATTCGGCGTCGCTGGCGGTGGCGGATGCGGGGGCGTTGAGGAATTTCTCAAACCGCGCCTCAAAAAGGCGGTTGTTGTTGATGTTCCAACTGCGGCCGTCCCATGTGACAATTTCGCTGCCGGGATCGAGAAACGGCAGGTCGCGCCCGAGGAACGAGGACTGCGCCGCGGTTGCCGGGGCGGATTGCTGCTGCGGAGAGCCGGAGGGCGCGGAGGAAGTGGATCCCCCGCCGGAGGGCGCGGAGCCGGAGGGCGGTTGCTCCGGAGCGGGGCCCTGTGCCCCGAGAGGAGCCGTGACCCACACCCACGGAAGGGCCATGGCGGCAATGACTGTCCGGCGTATCGTGTTCATGACTTCGTCAGGTCGCGGGTTTTCAATACCCCCCGATCGTCCACTTCGAGGAGGAACATGAATTTCTGCCCCTTTTGGATGTTGAGGTGGTTGAAGTCGGTGGTGACGAGCACGGGCAGCACGTCGCGCCCTTCGGAAACACCAATGGCGATCAGGCGCCCTTCGGCCGGAGACCATGCCAGCGAATTGAGAACCTCGCCCTCGATGCGGTAGACGTTTCCGCGGAGGCTGTTCGAGTTCTCGAGGTAGGCGCCGACTTCGAGCTGCGGCGTGGTGCGGTAGGGGGTTGTATCGCCCGAAACAAAAAAAATGGCCCCGGCAAACGCCACGGCCACCAACACCCCCGCAAGGATCATCCACCCCGCCCCGGAACCCTTCCGTGTCCTACGAGCCATGGAAATTCCTCCAACCCGCCGGCCACAGACTTGCCACGCCCCCCGGAAAGACCCTCCCTGGGAGCACCCGCATCAACCGCGCTCGTGGATGGGAACTCAGAGGTTTTTCAGGAAGCTTTTGAGCATCCAAAGGGTTTTTTGGTGGGTTTGAATGCGCCCGATCACCAGATCCTGGGTCTGGAGGTCGCCGGCCTTCTCCGCCGCGCCACACAACCCGGCGGCATCCTCGAGAAGGATTTCGTGGCAGTCGATCAGGTGGGCGACAAAATCCTTGGCGGGAACCGCCTCGACGGCCATTTCCGACATGCGCGATTGGGAAGCAAGGGTTTTGAGGCCTCCGGGCGCAAGGCAATCCAAGATGCGGATGCGTTCGGCAATGTCGTCGATGGCCGTGAAGAGTTCCTCGTATTGGGTTTGGAATGCGGGGTGGAGGTTGAAGAACGAGGCTCCCTCGACATTCCAGTGGGCGAGATGGGTTTGGGCCATGAGGGCGTAACTGTCGGCCAGAAGTGTCTGCAGCCCGGCAATGACCGGGGACTTGGCCGTGGAAGAGGCTGTTTGCGTTGTCATAAGGCCTCCAATTTACATCCCTCCCGCGCCCCTTGCAACATCATCCCTTGCATCAGCCCTGCTGCATGAATGGCATCTCTTCCCCGCCCGCAGAAAGACTGATCCGGCACACCGCGTCAAAAATCGCGGTCACCGGCACGACCCCGACGAATTGTGTGCCGTCGAAAACCGGGATGGTGGCCGATTCCGTGCGGGCCGCGATGGCCAGCAGATCGGCGAGTTTGTCGTCGAGGCGGGCGGCGGGCACATCGCGCCGGGCCACTTCCGCCACGGGAGTTTTCAGACCCCGCCGGATGGCCGTCACCTGGGCGGAAGGGTCTTTGCCCGCCGCCGTGAGCTCGGTTCCGAGACTTTCAAGAATGTTGCGCGGTTCGACGAGTCCCAAATAGCCGCCGTCGGGATCGAGGACGACGATGACAATTTCCCGCAGGGTCGAGGAATCGGGGTCGAAGATGATGCCGACCGCCTCCGCGGCAGTGTGTGCGTCGCCGATGCGCACGAAGCGGTTCGAAATGAGGTCGCGGGCGGTGGTCATGTGAGGGGGACCCCCGGCGCGGGGGCGGGTTTGTCGGGCGGAGGACCCTGCATGGTTGCCTGCTCGGCCTGCAGGAGGCGGGTCAGCCCGCGCAGCATGGCCATCTCATCGAAAACCCCCGAGAGTCTCCCGTGCTGGTCGGAAACGGGCATCGGGCGGAATCCGTGCCGCGCCGCGCGCAGGAAGACCTCGGCCAGCGGCGTGCCCGCATCGAGCGTGACGGGATCTTTGCCGGAGATTTGACCGATGCCCGCGAAGAGCCGCGGTTCGATCAGGGCGGCCAGACGCGCATCGTCGGGCATGGGGGAACCCTCCCCGGGCAGGACCGACGCCAGATTGCGCAGAATCGAACGGACGGACAACTCGGCGCACAGGCGCCCCTCCTCGTCCTGCAAAAACACCGTCTGCGGATGCCCCGTGCCCATCCGCTTCTGGAACTGCGAAATGAGCCACATGGCCTCGCGCAGTTGGTGCCGGGATCCGAACCGCAGGCATCGTTTCTGCATGAGGTCGGCGGCGGCGGTGGCCACGAGTGTCTCCTTCTGCGCTGCGGCGGTGGCCGATTCGGAACGCGACCGCTGCATGTCCACGATGCTCATCGCCCGCGCCAGCGCCAGCTCGGTCGACTGAAAAATCCGGTTGTCCGCATAGAAAATATTCTGCTCTCCGATGAGTTTGCGCAGGCCGGAGCCGGTCATCACAGAGGTCATTTCCTCCTCGATTCCGCAGACGATGAGGTGGATACCGCGCGCGTGGAGGAGCTTGTGGAAGTGTTCGAGCATTGCCATCGCGCTGCTGCCCACCGCCCGCAGCCGCTTCATGCGCAGCACGACAACCCGCGTCTCGGGCTTGAGCGCCTGCAGCAGCCCGTAGTCGAGATCCTCGGCCGCCGCAAAATACAGGTCGCCCTCGAGATTGATGATCGCCACCGGCGCGGGCGCAGCCCGGTTGAACGGCACCTCCTCGAACCCATAGTCCGGATGCTGCACAAGCTGGGTGAGATCCGGCTTGCCGGTGATCCGCAGGAGAATGACGATCGAGAGGAGCACGCCGGCGAAGACGGCTGTCTCCAGAGGCATGAGCAGGGTCGCTCCCAGCGTGCCGCCCATCACGATCTTCGAGTTGCTGCCCGACTTCCACGTCATCACAAGCCGCTCGCGCTCGATCATCGTGAAGGCAATCACAATCAAAATGCCCGCCAACCCGGCCTGCGGAATAAAATTCGCCAGCGGCCCGAAAATCCACAGGATCACCGCCGTGAACACCGCGGAAAGCACCGCCGCCATCCGCGTCTTCCCCCCCGACTGGTAGCAAACCGCCGTCCGCGTGAACGACCCCGAGGCCGCAAAACTGCTGAAAAACGCCCCGGCCATGTTGGCCACCCCTTGGAATTTGAACTCGCGGGTGAAATCCAGCCGCTGGCCCGACGCTGACGCCACCGAGCGCGCGATGGACGCCGACTCGACAAGCCCGAGGATCGCAAGGGCCAGCGCCCCGGTGGAAATTTCGCGCAGCAGGTCGAGGTTCGGGCGGGTGAACATTTCGGGAACGTGAAAAATATCCAGCGTCGGGACGATTTCCTGGATGTCCCGCACAATGAGCACCCGCTGGTGCTGCATGTCATCACCGAACCAGCCGGCCGCATAGGACAGAAGGGTCACAAAAACCAGCGCCACCAGCGACCCCGGCATGCGGGGCAGCCAGCGCCGGAACCCGACAAGGATGAGGATGGTCAGGAGTCCGACCGCCAGGGCATACGGGTTGGTTTCGTGGATCTTTTGCGCCGTCGCCAAAAGGGTCGAAAAGAAGTGCCCCCCCTGTCCGGCATCCAGTTTGACTCCCATCAGATTTTTGAACTGGTTGGCCGCGATCAGAATACCAGCCCCGGCCGTGAACCCGACCACCACCGAGTTGGACACGTATTTGACGATGCCGCCCAAATTGAGGGCGCCGCAGAGGAATTGGAAGACGCCGGTCAGAAAGGTCAGCAGGAGGACAATTTCCAGGAGGCTCACGTCGTAGCGTTGCGGCAGGGATGCCGTGAGGCTGAAGATGACCATGCACATGGCGTTGGTCGGCCCGGTCACCAGATGGTTCGAACTGCCGAAGAGCGCGGCGATAAGGCACGGGACAATGGCCGTGTAGAGTCCGTAAATGGGGGAGAGGCCCGCAATCAATGCATAGGCCATCGCCTGAGGCACCCCCATCACGGCCACCGTCAACCCCGCCGCCGCGTCGCCCCGCAGGCTGCCGCGCACATAGGCCATGGCATGCGCGGGCAGCTTGGAAAAATCGGGCGGAAACTCAGCGATGGACTTCACGACAGTGTCGCACCGGTGCGACGCGCTGATTTATCATGTTCCGCCCCTGTGCGTAAATCTTCTTTGCGTTCATCCTTGGATGGACAATGCGCGCCCGGTGGGCGACACTCCGCGGCGTGAAAGAGACATATCGAGTGGCGGTGGTGGGGGCGACGGGGGCTGTTGGCGAGGAGATATTGCGGGTGATGGAGAGGCGCGCGTTTCCCGTCGGGGAGCTGCGTTTGCTGGCGTCGTCGCGTTCGGCGGGCAGGACGCTTGAGTTCCGCGGGCGGGACGTGGCGGTGCATGCGCTGAACGTCGACGCGCTGGGCGGCATCGACCTTGCGATTTTCAGCGCCGGGTCGACCCTTGCGGCAGAGTTCGCGCCCATCGCAGTCAATGCCGGGGCGATCGTCATCGACAATTCCTCCGCCTTCCGGATGAGTGAACGCGTCCCGCTGGTGGTGCCGGAAATCAACCCGCAGGACGTCTCCTCCCACTGCGGGATCATTGCCAACCCGAATTGTACGACGGCCATCACGCTCATGGCGCTTGCGCCGCTCCACCACGCCTTCGGCGTGCGGCGGATCTTCGCCTCGAGCTACCAGGCGGTCTCGGGAGCCGGCGCCCGCGCCATCGAAGAACTCCGCCTCCAAACCAAACGCGTGACCCACGGCCACAAAGCCGAACCGGAGGTTTTTCCGCACCAGATCGCCTTCAACGTGATCCCCCAGGTCGATTCCTTCACGGCGAATTGCTACACCAAGGAGGAGATGAAGCTCCAGAACGAGGGGCGGAGGATCCTCGGGCTGCCAAAGTTTCTGGCGTCGGCCACCTGCGTGCGCGTGCCGGTTTACCGCGCGCATTCGGTGGCGGTGGCGGCGGAGTTCGAGCGTCCGGTGGCCATCGAGGAGGCCCGTGCGGCCATCACGGCGTTTCCCGGGGTCGAGCTTCTGGACGATCCGGATGCGCGGCGTTACCCGATGCCGGTGGATTGCGCGGGGAAGGACGCGTGTTATGTCGGGCGCTTGCGGCGGGATTGCGCGATGGAAAACGGCCTGTCGTTCTGGGTTTGCGGCGACCAGCTCCTGAAGGGCGCGGCGCTCAATGCGATCCAGATCGCCGAACTCCTCGAATAGGCCGGTCCCAGCGCGCGCCATGTCCGGCCTCCCATGAAAACGCCCACCCCGCCGCCGCAGATTCTGCTTTCACTGCCGCCGGCGATGGCGGCCGCTTTCCCCGCCCTTGGCGGAGGCAGGGAATTTCCGGAGTGGTTTGCCGCGTGCGATCCGCCGGGATCGAAGCTGGGGTCCGCGGGCGGGGTCGCCCGTCTGCTGCACGAGGACTGGAAGGCACTGGGAAGCCCGGGGGCGTTCGGGGCGTGGGCTGCGCAGGAGCCGAGGCTGGCGGTTTTGGCCGGCGGGCAGAGCCGCCGTCTGCCGGCTTACGCGCCGGTGGGAAAAATTTTCATTCCGATGCCGGCGATGCGGTGGTCGTTGGGCCAGCGCATTGACGAGACCCTGTTGGATTTCATGCTTCCGGATTTCCTGCGTGTGCTCGAGGCGTCATGGGACCGGTATCCGTTGGCGGTGTGCAGCGGGGATGTGGTGTTGCGGTTTCCCGAGCGCATGCCCCCGGTTCCCGATGCCGACATTGTGGGGCTCGGGATGTGGGTTGCGCCGGAGGCGGCCTCCTCCTTTGGCGTGTTTTTTGCGCACCGCTCCTCCCCGGACGCCCTTGCCTTCTTCAAGCAAAAACCCGCGCCGGAGGACATCCGCAGCCATGCGCGCGATTTCCTCTTCCTGATCGACACGGGTGTCTGGCTGCTCGGGCCGCGCGCCATAGCGGTCCTGCTCGAGCGGTGCGGGTGGGACGCCGGTCGCGGGGCCTTCCGCGCGGGCGCCCCCGGGTTTTTCGACCTCTACCAGGGACTCGGCCCGGCCCTCGGTTCGCACCCCGTGGCCCCCGACCCGCTCATATCCTCCCTGACCGCCGCCATCCTGCCTCTGCCCGGCGCCGAATTTTACCACCTCGGAACAAGCCGCCAGCTCATCGAATCGGTCTCCGCCCTGCAAAATTCGCGCCTCGACCAAACCGGGTCGGCCCCGCTCGATCTCAAACCCCACCCGGACATCCATGTGCTCAATGCGGACTTTCCGTTTCGCACGCGCAGTGTCTCAAACCGCGATCTGTGGATTGAGAATTGCACGCTGGACCCCGATCAGCCGGTCGGCAGGCAACAGATCATCACGGGCGTCTCCGGCACCCGCTTCTCCCTGCGGGACCGCATCTGCCTCGATGTCGTGCCGGTCGGCGCAGACGGGTGGTGCCTGCGCCCCTACGGCTTCGAGGACCGTTTCGAGGGGGCGATCGGCGACGCGTCCACGCACTGGATGGGCGCCCCGGTGGCGGATTGGTTCCGGGCGCGCGGGTTGACATTCGAGGAGGCCGGCTTGGATCCGGCGTGTGACATCCAGCTTGCCGCGTTGTTTCCGGTTGTGGGTGGGGCGGGTCCCGACGGGGAGTTGGTGGCATGGATGCAGGATCCGGTGGATGCACCGGCGGCCCGCGCGCAATTTCTCGGGCCCCGGCTCTCGGCCATGCAGCTCTGCGAGCAGGCCAATATCGCACGCATCGGGGCCGCGCGCCGCGCGCGCATCGCGCAGACCCTGCCACGCATGCGCGAACACGCCCGCTCGAACCCGTTTTACCGCCTCGACCTCTCTTCGGTCGCCGCCTTCCACCCGGTCGGTGCCTCCGCAAGCCACATCCCGCCGGACGACCCCCTGCTTGCCATCCACGATGCGATGCTTGAATCGGCCATTGCCGGCTCGCCCGCAGACGCCGCCCGGCACGAGGCGCGCGCATTTGCGTTTCTGCGCGACGCGGTCCTCGAGGGGGTGCGTCCCCTTCTGAAACCGCCGTGCCGTTCGAGCCTGCCGGATCAAATTGTGTGGGGACGCTCGCCCGTGCGGCTTGATCTTGCGGGGGGGTGGACGGACACGCCCCCCTACTGTTTCAAGCTCGGCGGATCGGTCCTGAATGTCGCGGCGGACATCAACGGGCAGCCCCCCGTGCAGGTTTTCCTGCGGGTTGCGCCCGATCCGCTGGTTGTCCTGCGCTCGATCGACCTCGGGGTCGAAGCGCGCATCGAAACCTTCGAGGATCTCGCCCGCTATGCCGAGCCGGGAAGCGGGTTTGCCCTCGCGCGGGCCGCCCTCTGCCTCGCGGGATTCCACCCCGCCTTCCTTGAGGGCGCACCCCACCGCACCCTGCGCGAACAACTCGCCGACTTCGGAGGGGGCATCGAAATTTCCATGCTCGCCGCCGTCCCGAAGGGATCGGGCCTGGGCACGAGCAGCATCCTTGCGGCAACCCTGCTGGGAACCCTCTCGGAAGCCTGCGGCCTCAACTGGGAGCCCGCGGCCATCGTCAAACTTGTGCTGGCCATCGAACAAATGCTTACCACGGGAGGCGGGTGGCAGGATCAGGCGGGAGCCATTTACCGGGGCATCAAACTTGTCGAAACCGCGCCGGGCCTCGCCCAGGATCCCGCCATCCGGTGGGTGCCCGAACACCTCTTCGCCGATGGCACCCACCTCGCCGCCACCCGCCTCTACTACACGGGCATCGCACGCATGGCCTCCGGCATCCTCCACGAAATCGTCCGCGGCATGTTCCTGAACTCAAAACCACGGCTCGACACGCTGGCCGATATCCGGCGCAACGCATCCGCCGCCTTCGAGGCATTCCTGAAATCCGACTGGGACCGCGTCGCCGGATGCGTCCAACGGAGCTGGAGCCTCAACCGCCGCCTGGACCGCGGCACCGACCCGCCCCCCATCCGCGCCATCTTTGACGCGGTCTCCGACTTCACCGCCGGAGCCAAACTCCTCGGCGCGGGCGGCGGCGGGTACGCCCTCTTCCTTGCCAAGGATGAGGAAGCCGCCCGCCGACTCCAGCGCACACTCGAAAAAAACCCGCCCAACGCCTCCGCCCGCTTTGTGTCCATGGCGGTCTCGGACATCGGTCTGCAGGTCACCCGCAGTTGACGGGACCTATCCGGGGCCGCCGTGCCGCCCGAGGATTTCCGGCAACTGCGCGAGGCCGGTGATGGTTTCCGCGGGTTCGGCATCGGCGTGTTCTTCGGAGCCGGGCACCCGGATCCAGACGGGCAGAACCCCCGCATTGCGCGCACCGGCGATGTCGCGTTCGAGGCTGTTGCCAACCATCACCGCTTCCCGTGCCTGCACGCCGAGCCTTCCGAGCAGGTGGTGGAAAATCTCCGCATCGGGTTTGCCAATCCCCAGCTCGCCGGAAATCGCAATCGCATCAAAGAAGGGCGCCAGACCGCTGGCAGCCAGCTTCTCACGCTGCAAATCGGGCGCGCCGTTTGTAAGCAGACCCAGCTTGAAGGCCGGTTTGAGCCGCGCGAGGGTCTCGCGCGCGTCGGGCATCAATCTCTGGAGCTTGCGCCGCTCCCGCGCAAAGCGCTCCGCCAATTCCTCCCCCTCCCCCTCGGACAGATCCAGCATCTGATCCCGCAGCGCCGCATCAAACACCCGCACGCGGAACTCCCGCGACCACCCGCGCAAGCGCCCCAGATCCTCACCCATGCCCTCAAAGTTTCCCCAAAGACACTCGAAGGCGCTGATCCCGATGCGCCTGCAGTAGGCGTGGGCGGAACCCGCGGCCCAGAGGCGCGCGGCTTCGCCGGACGCGGCCCGCGCAAAGGCTGCCGGCTCCGCTCCGTGGGATGCCGCCGCACGGCGGGCCGTTTCTTCCATGGCTGCACGGGAGACGGCTTCATCGACGACGAGGGTGTCGTCCAGATCGAACAGGATGGCGCGGATGTTCATGCGCCCACAAAAAGACCCGAGGCGGCGGCTCATGGCAACGCGTTTGATCAAGAATTTTTTGAAACCGCCCGGGTGCCGGCGCGCAAGGCGCGGTTGCCCGGGCGGTTGCATTGCGTTTTTCTTTGCTCCGCGCTCCATCGTGTGCATGCTGGCTGTTCCCATGGAAGCTTTCCCCGAAATCCCCCGCATTCCCTACGAGGGCCCCGCCTCGAAGAATCCCCTCGCCTTCAAGCACTACAATCCGGAGGAGGTCGTCGAGGGCGCGACGATGCGCGATCACCTGCGGTTTTCGGTGGTGTATTGGCACACCTTCCGCGGCACGGGCGCCGATCCGTTCGGGGCCGGCACGATGCTCAGGCCGTGGGACGACGGCTCCCCCTCGATTGCCAATGCCGTGCGCCGCGCGCGCGTCGCCTTCGAGTTTTTCGAAAAGCTCGGCTCCCCCTTTTATGCCTTCCACGACCGCGATGTCGCCCCGGAGGGCGCGTCCCTTGCCGAATCGAACCGCAACCTCGACGAAGTCGCGGCCGTTTTGCGCGAGGAGCAGGAGCGCACGGGTGTGCGGCTTCTCTGGGGCACGGCCTCCCTGTTCACCAACCCGCGCTTTGTGCACGGCGCGGCCACCAGCCCCAATGCCGCCGTCTTCGCCCACGCCGCCGCCCAAGTCAAAAAAGCCATCGAGGTAACCCACGATCTCGGCGGCGCCGGGTACACATTCTGGGGCGGACGCGAAGGATACGCGACCCTCTGGAACACCGACATGAAACGCGAACTCGACCACCTCGCGCGTTTCCTCCACATGGCCGTCGAACACAAAAAAGCCGTCGGCTTCACCGGCCAGTTCTACATCGAACCCAAACCCAAGGACCCCCCCCGCCACCAATACGACTCGGACGCCGCCGCCTGCCTCAACTTCCTGCGCCAATACGACCTGCTGCCCCACTTCAAACTCAACCTCGAAACCAACCACGCAACCCTCGCCGGACACACCATGCAACACGAGTGCGCCGTCGCCGCCGCCGCCGGATGCCTCGGCTCAATCGACGCCAATACCGGCGACGAACTCCTCGGCTGGGACACCGACCAGTTCCCCACCAACCTCTACCTCACCACCGCCGTCATGCTCGAAGTCCTCCGCATGGGCGGCCTCACCACCGGCGGACTCAACTTCGACGCCAAAGTCCGCCGCGAATCCTTCGAGCCCGTGGACCTCTTCCACGCCCACATCGGCGGCATGGACGCGTTCGCGCGCGGCCTCAAAGCCGCCGCTGCCATCCGCGCCGACGGACGCATCGACCGCTTCCTGCGCGAACGCTACGCCTCGTGGGACTCGGGACTCGGCGCGGAAATCGAACGCGGCTCCCACTCGTTCGCCTCGCTGGAAAAAATCGCCCTCGCCAACCCCGACCCCGTCCAGTCCGGATCCGGACGCCAGGAACTCCTCGAAAATATCCTCAACGAAATGCTCTGAGGGCGTAATGGAAACCACGGATTTGAAAGCCTGGCCGTTCCGGCATCCGCCGGATCCGTTGCAGCACGGATGACCTCGGATAAGAAGAGGCTTCAAAGCCAATCCACGCTTCAAGATGGAGTTTCGAATCAGTGAAAACTTTGCACTGCTGGAAATTCAGCTTGCTCCGCTGTCCGTAATCATGCCTGCAATCCGTGGCTAAAGGTGCCTGAATGGATCCGGCCCGGTGCACGGGCCTGCCTGCAGGGCGTCTGCGCTGGCGAGGACTTTCGCCACCCAATCGGAATCATCTTTGGCAATCAGGCAGACCGCACATCCGTCTTCGGAAATCTGCCGCGCGAGCTCCGGGCAATCGTCCACATGAAGATTGATGCCGAACCACCGGGGCATCTTTGCAGGCACTTGAACCGGTGCGAATCCCATTTCTGCGCACCGGTTTTCGTGAATTTGCTGGTTCACGATGTGGCTGGGATCGCGAACGGGCATGTTGAGACGACCTGCCAAGTCCAAAAGCGATGATCGTGAACGCAGGGAGTTTGTGTAGAACCAGATTTCCCAACCCCGCTCCGCCAATGCAGCCATCAGTTCCCGCGTTCCCCCGCGCAAAGCAGCGCCTTTGTCCCGCCCGACAGAGTCGGATATCGAGGACCCGGACTCCAGCGGATCGGAAACAAAGATCGTCCCATCGAGGTCAAAGGAAATTCTCATGGTTGAATCTCCTTCCTGCCGCCGGCATAGCTCTTCGGGTCCATCTTGTAGCGAAACAGCTTGCGTCCCTTGGTGACCACAAGCGCGGTGCCGTTGGGAAGACCGCCAAGCTCCGCACTGGAAAACCGCGGCTGCTTCCGGGTGTCCACAGCGTATCCGGCCGACATGGTTTGCTTTGGAGCGACAAAGTCGTGGTTGGGCAGGCGGAATCGCGGTGGAGGCGCAACCCTCTGATAGTGGATGCTCGTGACCTTGCGATCCTCCACCCCCCCGATCTCTTCAAAATACCTCGATGTTTGGGGGCAATCATTGGCAAAAAAAAACTTTGTCCGGCAGTTGTTGAGAAGGTGGTCACACATCCCATAGGTGGGCAACACCGATGAGATCGCGCTGATCCCTTGTGTGGCCAACACGCACATGCAACGGAATTCCCTGGCACGGTCGAGAAAGTAGGCGTCACTGCTTCTCCCTTTCGGGCTCAGAGTTGTGTGAAACTCGTCCATCACATAGAGGATCGGGCGGGTTTGATTTATGCTGCGCTCCCGGTCCCCTTCCGAAATGACCAAGTGATTGCGCTGGAGAATCCGCTCGCAAAACGCTTTTTTGACCGCAATCCGGAATGGATCGGCCGCGGCCCGGTAGACCACAGGGCTGAGGCTCACGATGAGCAAGAGGCCCTCGTCAATCAGGTCTTCAGGAATCAGCCTCCGTTTTCCCGGCTGTTCTTGAAAAATCTCCAAAAGATCCGGTTGTGAAAACTGCGCGATGTAGTTTCTGGTCATGTTTGCAATGACCCCCCAGGTTTTCGGGCTTCCGGTTGGAACATCATGCGTGATGTATTCAACAAGCTGGTTCAGCTCCTGGTGGCTGATCCTCCCGGCAAAGAAAGCATTGTTGGCCAACTCCTCGACGGCATTGGTTTCGGCATTTGTCTCATCACAGTCGTCAAAGTCTTCGATGCCCTGCTTTCTCACAGTCATCACCAGATTGACCCCATCGGCGATTCCCTTGAGTCCCCCGAGCTCCAAACCGTGTTGCGCCTTCGCACAAATCGTGCCGGCTCTGAGCAGGCGACGGGAATTTTCCTCCCAGAAGCTGTCATTTTCACCTGTAGCGCCCGTGCCGGTTCGATCCTCAAGCATTTCAAACAAAAAGTCGGTGACCGCAGTCGCATCCCCGTCAAATTGCTCGAAAAGCGAGAACCAGCAGTTTCCGTTTTCTCCAAGGATGTGGAGGTCTTCCCGGCGGCCTGCCCGCCGGATGCACTCCGCTGCAAGTTCACTCATATCTCCCTTTGCATCAATGAGAATCATCCCCGCTTTTTGGGCAGGCTCCTTGCCGAATCGCTTCAGCACCTGCTCGACAAGCGGAAGCAGGAACGAGCGGGTCTTCCCGCTGCCGGTGCCTCCGGTTGCAAGAACATGCTCAAAGAGATCCAGCGGGCGGATTGTGATTCCCCCGAGCTCGATCGGCGTGGTGAAAAGGGGGTTTTGGTGTGGTTGTTTCATGTTTCAGTTTGTGTTGGTGAAGCGTTTGGCCGCGGTCTCGAGGGCCTGAAATTCCGAAGGCCCGGCCTTGATCAAAATATCCGGGCAATTCTGCAGAGCTTTGGAAAAACGGATTACCGCCCGCAAAAGTTGGGCTTGGTGTGACCGGTCATTCAGAAGGTCATCCGAGGGATGGCGGATGGCAAAAGCCAAATTGACCAGGCGATTTGCGTGGAGGCGCATCCGGGCATGGATTTCGGCATCTCCCGGAGGTCGTGCAGGTCGCGAGCGGAGCCTCCATTTCCGTTCCATTGCCGGGGGTTTGCGCATGGCCACATGGGTGGCAGCGAGCAGCATTTCCCAGAAAGGCTGGAACTCCTGAAGGGAAAGATCCAAGTGTGCCTCCCGGGCAATCCGTTGGAGTTCCGCCAGGAACCCGCCGACCGTTGAAAGCTTCGATGGGGGAGTTTTGCGCTCATGTATGCAAATATCGGGCGTTGGCTGGATTGTGTCGTCATAGTTTTGCATGGATTTCAGATTTTGGTCTTTGTTGTTGCGTTGGTGAGAATGTGGTCCACGAGTCCGAAGTCGCGTGCGGATTTGGCGTTCATCCAGTTGTCAACCCGGGAGGCCGACCGGATCTCCCCGCCGGTTCTTCCGGTTGCCGCGGCCAGCAATTCCTCTGTCTCTCCTTCGAGTGCGCTTTGGAATGCAAGAGTCGCGCGGACATTGTCGAGTGTTCCCCCCGCACTGCCGCTGGCTTGGTGAATCATCACCCGGCTGTGGGGCAGAATGTAGCGATACTCCTTCTGCCCGCATGCCAGAATGACCGCCCCCATGCTTGCGGCAAAACCGATGGCATAGGTGAAGACGGGTGAAGTGATGTGTTGCATTATGTCAATAATCGCAAGCCCGGAGATCACGCATCCCCCGGGCGAGTAAATGAACATGTGAATGGGCTCACCGGGGGCTGCTGTTTCGTATTGAAGGAGTTCCGTGGTCACACGGATCGTCACGGCCGGGGTTACCGGTTCGCAAAGATAGATCGTGCGGTGGCCGGAATCTCCCTCCGGCTCGTGGTCGGAAATGTCTGTATCCAATTGGTTGTGGCCTGTGAAAGACGTGTCCGGATGGCCATGGATTGCATGCGGGATGGGTTTGGAGGATTTCATCTGTCACCATCCCAATAGGAGCCACCGTGGCATCTGCGCCAAAAATTTTGAAAAATACGGGGAGCGACCGGACGGTGCTCTCGCAAAATGACCCCGGGGTGCGTGAGGCGCCCGTCCGATCCCCGAAGCTCATCCGGATTCAAGCCACAAATGCACCCCTCCTCCACACGAAAAGCGGCCCGGAATCGAGGAGATCAATCACCTTCCCGGCAAGTGGGGAAGTGAGCCCCTTTTCCTGGTTGGTCAGAACCTGCCATGGCCGCAAGTCTCCCTGCATAACCTCGTCATCCAGAATGGCCATCCTGCCTTTGAACTGGTGATTGCTGAGCCAACAGTCAATTTCATCCTCTCGCGCAGGGTTGTCTGCCGGATCCAGGACCGGCGTCACGCCAATGATCCGGGACTTTACAAATTCAAGGCCATGGAGCTCCCATGCGCGGTCCAAGGCGGGCAAGTTGTCTTCCCGCCACGAACTGGAAATCACAAGGTCGCAGCACGTATCCCGAAGGATTTTGCGCAACCCATCCACCGCAGCGGGCGAAAAAGCCGTTGCGGGATTGAAGTCAGGCAGGGGGGGAAAGGTTTTCATCACTCCGTCAATGTCAAGGAAGAGGACCGGCCGCTGTTTGTCCATGAATGTGGCGTTTCAGCCAAGTAGCAGCAAAGTGCGGTGTTGCGCCAATTGTTTGTGTGCAAACTTTTTCCGGTGAATTTGGCGCAAATACGGCTGGTGCGCTTATTCAAAGCATATGAACACGAACCCCCTCCCATCCCGCACGTTGACCAACACCACCCGGGCATGTCCGGAAACCGGACTTCCCACGGAGCCGGCAATCGTCCCTGCTCCTGCCCTGCCGGCACCCGGCGGGCGGTTTGAAGCGATCCATCAATTTTGTGCATGCCTGCTGCCGGATGATCAAATCCGCCTCGGGGGTTTGCAGATGAGCCGCAACGAAGTGCTCGAAAAGCAATTTGCGGAACCGGATGTCATTGCCTTGCTGGAAGACAGCATCCACAGCCTCGAACTGCTTGAGCGGGCTCTTGATGAGGTGAATGCCAACTTTTCTCTCAGACGGGAGCGGGGCGGGGCGGCGGATCCCCATGTTCTGCCCGTTGTCTTTTCACTGGCGGAGCATCGGGGGGGCAGGATTCCCCAAGGTTTGGATCTGGCTGTTGCTCTCGCCGAAAAAACGCAAACGATTCAGGAACCGATCCCTGAATGGACGATGGTTGCGCCTTTTTGCACGGCTGTCATCCAGGCGGGCCGGCTGCCAGAAATGGTTGATTACCTGCGTCTCTCCGGGTCGCAATCAACGCATGCCTTGTTAACTCCCTTGCTGGACAAGCTGGAGAACATTGGCCTCCAAATGGCAAAAGCCGAATCCTGCGACCACCAGCGGTGGCTTGATGGCCTTGAAATCAAGATCGTTGCCGCCACGGAACAAATCAAAAATCTTTTCAACAGCGCGGAGTTCAACGACGTAATCCCCGGGAATTGCCCCGACCTTGTCGCCAACCTCGGTGTGTTGGTTTGCCCTGCTCTGGAAATCCTCCGCCACACCAGTGCTCTGGTGGTGGCCCTTGACAAAATCCTCGTGGCCGCCGTTTGCCCGCCGGAAAATCCCGTGCTCCATCGCCTGCCCATCCCGCTCCTGCGGCCCGATGGCACGGTTGACGTTTTCGAGTTGCAGATGACGCCGGAGGTTCTTCAATTTCCTGCGCAGCCCCTGACGATGTGGCTGGAGGCCGCCATGCGGATTCGCCGTGCGCTGGATGGTCTGCGTGCGCACACCAGGGCCGTCGAGTTGGATCCGGCCAACCGGCGGCAATACGAGGCGGCCCTCCGGCCGGCGAACATCTCTGTTTTTGGTTCGCATCCCGAACTGCTCCAGCAGACCGTGACCCGCCTGATGGAGACCGCCACGGGCAACCCTGCAATGGAAAGGTGCCTGCTCAACCTCTTCTGCACGCCGGTTTGTGTGCACTCGACCGGCGGGGAAAGGATGCACGTGCCAATCGCAGACTATCCATCCAACCTTCCAATTCTCCAATGGATGATGCCCCTGCTTGTGTCCCGCGATGATGTTGATACAACGAACCTTGATCGCGCGATGCAGGGGTGCGATTATCAGCTTCTTTCACTCATCAACTTCTGCAAAGACAGCATCCGGTCGGGCAATTATGCCGCTTTGGCCGGACGGCTGACATCGGAAATTGACAAGGCAATGGGGGCCGGGGTCCTTGAAGTGCGAAAAGCGGCATTCGTCCTTCTGCTGGATTGTCTCATTAAGAACGATGAGGTCAGGCGAACCCTGAAAAACCTTATTCCGCGCGTCGGCGACCTCCGAAAGATGGTCGCAAACACCCGGAGCCTTGCCCCGGTCCCGCAGATCCAAAGTGCACTGGACCGCGTCACCATGGGCCTCACCCCGAATCTCGAGGACTATTTCGGCCAGAACGCATTGAAGGAGCGCGTGCAAAGAATGATTTCCGGCTTCCTTCACGTGGCTGAGGACACGACCCGCCTTCGCGGACGCAAACCCTGCGAGGTCGTGAAGAACGGTCTGCTTCTTCCCGGGCCTCCGGGGGGCGGAAAAACCTTCTTCATGGATTGTCTGGTGAACACGCTCGGGCTCCAGTGCTTCACGGTCAGCCCGGAGAAGACCACCGCACCGGAGAGCACAGCCGCCGGCCTCCTGACCCAGGAAAACCTTGTGGATCTCCTCGAGAAAACAATTCACGAGGCCGGGTCGTATATCCGGAGTCACAACAAACCCTGCATCCTGAAGCTTGATGAGTTCGAGCAGTTCTGCCTGGACCGGCGCCAGTTCAAGGACCACTTCGAGCAAACCAACCGGGCACTGACCCTCATCGAGCAGCTTCGCACCAACCCGCGAATCTTTCTTCTCGCGGCAACAAACCATCTGGACTTTGTTGACGAGGCCATGCGGCGTGTCGGACGCTTCGATGTCGTCCGGTCCATCGGTCTGCCGGATGCCGAATCCGCCCGCCAAATCATCGCCGGGAGCATTTTCCCTTACCCGGAGATCTCGCTGACCCCGGGTCAGTATGACGAACTTGCCGATATCGCCGCCAAGGGCCAACTGATCCCCCTTTCAATCATCCAGACCCTTGCCGCCGACCTCATGGTCACCGGCAGACCTCCGACATTTGAAGAACTCAAGGCCGCCATGCTCGAAACTGTCGAGGACCGCCGGATGAGTTCAGGAATCGAGAAGCCCGAGGCGGCTTGAGCAAGCCGTGCATTGCTTCAAATGCCCCGCGCATTCATGGCGGGGACATGCGGCCCCGCGTGCCATTTGCAAAACCCATGGCGGCTCCGCCCCGTCATCTCTCCACGCGGAAAACCGGGGCCGGTTGCCTTGCGCCCGGCCCACGCCCATCATGATTTGCGCCGCTTCCGTGCCAGCAGTGCGAGGCCTTCGGGGAACTCCGCGAGTTCAGCCGCACTGCGCGGGGTGAGCACAAATCCACCCTTTGCTTTCCCGCGCAAGTGTGGGAGGGCTTCCGCGATGAACGCTGGAACGGGCGCTTCCCCTGCCGGTTGCTCCCAATTTGGATTTGCCCCGGCTGCAAGCAACCACTTCACGCCGGGAGCATCCCGATGCAGCATCCGCTCCACAAGGATCGGCACCCGGTTGAGTGTGATGGCATAATTGGAGCCCCCCGCCGCAAGTTCGGCCCCGGCCGACGCGAAATCTCCCGACCGCACCGCATCGCGGAAGGCACTCTGGTCCACCGCGCCCGCATGGACGAGCATCACCCGGATCATCGCGAGCTCGTCCACATCGCGGAGGTTGTCTGCAAGGGCATGCTCGCTCCCGCCCCGCGCCCGGCCCTGGTCCCCAAAAATGAGCCGCACCGCATCGGCCCGGCACCCGAAAGAAATCGCCAAGGCATCGAGCGGGAGAAGCCCGCCGGCATTGGTCGCGCCGATATCCGCGCCGTCCTCGACCGCCTTGGCCGCAGCCTCCATCCGCGCTTCTCCGATGGC
>CAZGNH010000432.1:0-2707 GCA_964527025.1 uncultured Chthoniobacterales bacterium
GTTTTCGTAGCCGCAGTCCTTGCCGGGGCCGCGGGCGCCGCATTCGTAGGCAACCAGCGAACGCACGGCGGTGACCGAGCGCACGACGGCGGCAAAGACGCGCGGGATCATTTTGCGCTCGGCGAGCACCATGGCCGTGTTGCCGAACCCGCAGGCCGTGTCGCCGGCGGGGTGCACCCCGTGGCGGGTGGCAATCTCGACAATGTGCTTCCAAAGAAACTCCATGTCGCGCACACCCATCACACAAAGCGAGAAGAGCACGCCGCGCAAATCCCCGTTCACCAGCGCATCGTCGTGCAGCTCTTTGCCGCCCACACTCTCAATACTCAGCATCTCCGCCCCGGCCGCCGCCGAACGCTCGAACAACTCAAGCATCGCCTCCCAGTAGCGGCCCGACTTCATCAGCGGCGGCCTCACAAATTCCCGGTTGTCGTTGGGCGTGCACCGCAACGCCGCTTTCAACCCCGACTTCGCATGCTGCGCCTCGATGCCATCGAGCAATATCTCCACCACCTCCATCCCGAGATCCGGAAATTCGGTCATCGGCGGGAGGGTCTCGAACTCAAGCACAACCCCGGGGGCGCCGAGCTCGGCGGCGCGCTCAAGCGCGTCCCCGACAATCTGCCGGTAGTGGCGGCGGATGTCTGGCATGGTGTCTTTTTTGATTTCGATGCCCGGCAGGGTGAAGTTGAGTTCCGGGTAGACCGTTCCTCCACCGATGACCATTCCATGGCGGGTGGTGAGGGGGTGGGTGGCCGTTCCGAACACGAGGGCTTTGGGATCGCTGATGGCAAGTTGGGTGAATTTCATTGGTTGGGTTTGTGGATTGGTGTGGGTTGGGTGTTTCAGGCGCGGCGCATGATGCTTTTGGCGGCATCGACGGCGCTGCCCGCGTCGGGTGCGTAGCCGTCCGCGCCGATTTCCTCGGCGAACGCCCGGGTGATCGGGGCGCCGCCGATGAGGATCTTGACGTTTGGGAATTTCGAGGCGCGGACGGCGGCGACCACGTCGCGCATGGCGGGCATGGTGGTGGTCAGGAGGGCCGAGAGTCCGAGCAGGTCCGGTTTGTGTTCCTCGACGGCCGCGCAGAATGCCTGCGGGGAGACATTGACTCCCAGATCGACGACATCGAAGCCCGCGCCCTTCCACATGGTCGCGACAAGGTTCTTGCCGATGTCGTGCAGGTCGCCCTCGACCGTGCCGATCAGCGCCTTGAACTCCGGCTTGATGCCGGCTTCGAGGAGCTTCGGCTCGAGGATCTTCATGGATTCTTTCATGGCGCGGGCGGAAACGAGCATTTCGGGGACGAAGACCTCGTTGTTTTTGAAGCGCTCCCCGACGGTGTTCATGGCGGGAATGAGCGCCTCTTCGAGGAGCGCCTCCGGTGGTGTGCCGGATGCGAGGAGGTCTTCGGTTGCTTCTTTGGCGTCTTTGCGTTTGCCGGCGATGACGGCGCTTTTGAGGTCTTCGAGTGTTTTCATGATTTGGTGTTGTTCCGGCGCACACTGTGGTCGGAAACGCGCGCGGCCGCTTGTATCCTGATCGGAAAGTTGGGTATGCCGGAGTGAAACGGCATCCCGGCGCGCGCGGTTACTTTCCGGACTTCAGGCGCCGGTACGCGCCGGGGGAGAGGCCGGTTGCCTTGCGGAAATGTTTGTTGAGGTGGCTCTGGTCGCAGAAGCCGCAATCGAGCGCAATGGCCGTGAAGTTGAGGTTGCTTGCGAGCACAAGTTCCTTGGCGCGGTCGACCCGCATCTGGGTGAGCAGATCGGTGAACGACCGCCCCATGCGTTCGGTCACCAGCTTGCTGAAGTGGCCCGGCGAGATGCCTGCGATGCGCGCGACATCGTCGCGCCGGAGGGGTTCATCGATGTGGGAGCGCATGTGGGAGAAGGCCTTTTGGAGGAGGAGGGAATGCGGGAAGGCGTCGTTGCGCCGGATGCCATCGATCAGGGCATCGAGGGTCGAGCGGACCCATCCGGCGAGATCCTCTTCGTTGTGGATGGCGCCGAGATCCGAGAGCTTCTGGTAATTGGTGCCGAGCAGAAGGAACGGATCGGCACCGGCCTCGACCGCCGCCCGGCTCATCATCACGACCAGCTCAATGATGCAGCTCTTGAGCAGATCCAGACGTTCGCCGGAAAGCGCGTAGATGCCGGTGAGGATTCGGTTGAGGATGGCCCGGGCGCGGGAGATCTCCCCCTCCTTGATCGCGATGAGCAGGCCCGGCTCCTCGCGCAGGTAAAGGGTGCGCAGGTCGTCCTGCACCCAGCGCACCTTGGCCGCCTCGATGGCAAGGAAACGCTCACGCTCGTAATCCGCCCGCCTCCGCGCAAGCTGGATGGCCGCGTGGTTGGTGAGGTTGTTGTCGACGGCCAGTGTGAGAAGGGCCTCCGCCGCCCGCCGCACGCGCCGGGGCATGCCCCCCGCCGTGCCGCATTCCAAATCCACCCCCTGCACCACCAAAGCACCCGTCACCTCTGCATTGTGCATGAGCGGCACTCCCCACATCGCAAACCCCTCCGCACAACACAAATCCACAACGGTCTCCCCCCAGCGCAGGGTCTGGCGCGCCACCTGCATCCGCCGCGCTTCGGAGCGGCCCCCGCACGGACACCGGGTCACCACCGGCCTGCCGGCGGTGATTTTTCCCTTCCCGTCGGTCACAAGCACCGGGAATCCGTGCGCGCGCCGGTAGGCGGTCAGA